>JAZFTF010000033.1:0-3100 GCA_036446495.1 Candidatus Omnitrophota bacterium
CACTGTCACCGGTTGAGTGCGTGGATAACTCAGAGGATTGCAAAAAGAGCCCCTATTGCGTTACCCAGGACGTATGGCGGGAGCTTGGTGAGAAGATATCGGATACCCTGGAAGCGATAACCCTCAAGGACCTTGCTCAAAGACAGATAAAGAAGGATGAGAAGCATCTAATATACCATATATAACGCCTTTATCCCTAAAGGAGAAGCTGATGGAAAAAATAGCTAAAGATATAACAGAGTTGATAGGAAATACCCCTCTGGTCCGGTTGAATAAGGTAACCAAGGGCCTCCAAGCGGAGGTAGTGGGCAAGCTGGAAACATCCAACCCTCTTTCGAGCGTCAAAGACAGGATCGGCATAGCGATGATAGAAGATGCCGAAAAGAAAGGGCTTATTAAAAATGGGACGCTCATTATCGAACCCACAAGCGGCAATACAGGCATCGCCCTCGCCTTCATCTGCGCGGCAAAGGGTTATAAATTGGTACTGACGATGCCCGATACCATGTCTGTAGAGAGGAGAAAGCTCCTCTCCGCTCTGGGCGCCGAGCTCGTTTTGACCCCGGGGAGCGAAGGTATGCCGGGGGCAATAAAGAAGGCTGAAGAGCTGGTCAAGAATACTAAAAACTCTTTCATGCCCCAGCAATTCAAGAATCCCGCTAACCCCAAGATCCATAGAGAGACTACTGCTGAAGAGCTCTGGAGAGACACCGAAGGGCGCATAGACATACTTATCAGCGGAGTAGGGACTGGAGGCACGATTACAGGCATAGCAGAGGCGCTAAAGAAAAGAAAACCCTCCTTCAAGACTATAGCTGTAGAGCCAGTCGACTCTCCGGTCTTATCGGGCGGCAAGCCCGGCCCCCACAAGATCCAAGGCATAGGGGCAGGATTCGTGCCAGCTGTTTTAAAGATCGATCTTATCGATGAGATAATAAAAGTGACCAGTGAAGACGCCGGTCTTATCGCGAGACGGCTAGCAAAAGAAGAGGGTATCCTTGTAGGGATATCCGCCGGCGCCGCGGTCTGGGCCGCAATAGAGGTCGCCAAGAGGCCGGAGAATAAAAATAAGCTCATCATACCGATATTACCCGATGCTGGGGAGCGATATCTGAGCACGTGGCTTTTTGAAGAATAGCCATTTTTTATTTATAGAAGGCAGGTGATGACACATGATATGCTGCATGCGCAGGCCCTTAAAAGGGCCTAAAAAAAGAAACGGTCAAGTTAACAGGTGTCATTCCGGTTTTCGCAAAGCGAAATACCGGAATCTATAACAGGGAGGCAGAGATGGCAAAGACAATAGCAGAGATAAATGAGAAGATAAGAAATGGCAAGGTGGTGGTGGTCACCGCCGAGGAGATCATCGATATAGTCGAGAAGAAGGGTCTCAAGAATGCTGCCCAGGAAGTCGATGTAGTCACTACGGGGACATTCGGCCCGATGTGCTCATCCGGGGCATATATCAACGTTGGACATGGGAAGCCAAAGATGAAGATCGGCGGCGGAAAGGCCTGTCTAAATGATGTGCCTGTCTACGCCGGATTCGCAGCTGTCGACCTGTATATAGGCGCTACGGCGATCTCTGAAGATGACCCCACAAACAAGGTCTTCCCCGGAGAATTCAGATACGGTGGGGCCCATGTCATTGAGGACCTTGTGGCCGGTAAAGATGTAAAGCTTACAGCGACTTCTTACGGCACAGATTGCTACCCGAGAAAGAGCCTAGAGACGCTTATAAACATAAAAGATCTAAATGAAGCGGTGCTCTTTAACCCGAGGAACGCCTATCAGAATTACAACGTGGCGGTCAATCAATCTGAAAAGATAATATATACCTACATGGGCACGCTCAAGCCCGGGCTTGGAAACGCTAATTACTGTTCCGCGGCACAGCTCTCACCTCTTCTGAACGATCCATATTACAAAACCATAGGGATAGGGACAAGGATATTCCTTGGCGGAGCAGAGGGTTATGTAGCCTGGCACGGAACACAGCACAATCCTTCGGTCAAAAGGAAGGCTAACGGCACACCACAGGCGCCGGGCGGAACGATAGCCGTTATAGGGGACTTAAAGAAGATGTCGCCGAGATGGCTGGTCGGCTCGTCATTCCAGGGATACGGGGTAACATTGACCGTAGGTATAGGGGTGCCGATACCAATACTAAATGAGGAAATCTGCCGCTTTACAGCCGTAAAGGATGAAGATCTGTGGGCGCAGATAGTCGACTACAGTGATGCGTATCCTCAGGGTAAGCCCGGAAGCCTCGGAGAGGCAAACTACAAACAGCTCAAGAGCGGCAAGATAACGTTCAACGGTAAAGATATACCAACGGCGAGCCTCTCTAGCTATCCGAAGGCGGTAGAGATAGCCAATACTTTAAAAGACTGGATCGGGAAAGGTAAATTCTTCTTGGGCGAACCGGTGGCTAAACTACCGGGAGCGGAAGATGGTTACACGTTTAAGCCTCTAAAAGAGAGGCCAGTCACCGTAAACACCTAGAAACTTATGGGGCCATTTTACTTAATAACAATTATTGATATAATGTAAAGTGGCCCCACCACGCGTTCAGCCTAATTTCTTTTAAATGAGATATGGATCTTGAAGGCGGCATGGTTAAGGTCCAGCTCGCTCGGGAATCGCCTGAAAGGAGAAGAGTTGTAGATGCTGTCCAGGCAGAGATCCTTAAGGGCGCGACTATCTCCCGTGGTATCCTCTATTATATTCGCCGATCTCACACTGCCGTTGTAGTTTAAGACGAAATGGAGAAGGAGATCCCCCTTGCCCATGCCGGCGGAGTACTTTCTGTGCACGTAGCGGCTTATCTTGTCTCTTACATCTTTGAGGTAATTCAGCGAATCAGACGCCCCTTTTAGGTGCGAGATCGCGTTTAAGTCGAGGGCCTTGTTCTCCGAGAAGATCTTTTTTATCTCTTTTTTTGTCGCCTCTTTTTGTTCTTTAGTTTCTTTGCGTACTTTCTCTTGCGTAGGTATTTCTTCTTTCTTGATCTCATCCTTGGATTTCGCCGGAGCGGGCAGCTCTTTCTTTAAGGAGACCTCAAGGATTTCCTGCACAATGATCTCATTGATCAGCTCCT
>JAZFTF010000034.1:0-5816 GCA_036446495.1 Candidatus Omnitrophota bacterium
GGAAAATTCCTATGGGACGACAACGCCTTTATAAAGAGCAACCAGTATGTTAAAAGCCTAAGCACTCTGCCTCAACTCTTTACAAAGAACTTTGGCCAGGGAGTAGGCAAGAGGTATCTTTTCTACAGGCCTCTCCAGATGGCCACATATGCCTTAGATTATTCTATATGGAAGCTCGACCCGCGAGGCTACCACATTACCAACATCATACTCCATATACTGGCATCTTTGGGTGTCTATTGGATCACCTCACTCCTGTTTAAAGATAAACGCCTTTCGCTCTTTACGGCAGCTCTATTTGCGATCCACCCTATTCACGTCGGGGCCGTCTCATCGATAGCCGGAAGGGCGGACCCTCTGGTCGCTGTGTTTCTCCTAGCCGCGTTTGCTCTCTATATAAAGAATACAGGCTCATGGGGTATCGGCCGCTATCTCGCGATAGTATCGCTTTATATATGCGCTCTTCTTTCCAGAGAGAACAGCCTTATATTTCCTCTTATACTTCTGTTGTATCACTATATCTTCCGCGTCAAACCCCGAAAAATAGAACTTCTTACTATCTCTACTATAGCCTGCATGTACGCTATTATCAGGTTTGCGCTCTTTAGGACGGCCTTGTTGGGATCCTTCGGCGCATCTACATTCTTGGAGAGAGCCCCTGGATCTTTAGCAGCCCTCGTTGATTATATAAGGCTTCTCTTCATCCCGACAAGGCTCCACATGATATACGGCAAATCCCTCTTTAGCTGGACCGACCCGGTGGTGATCGCGGGGACGGTCATATTTGCTCTATTGATCGTATCCACCATAAAAGCGAGAGGGCGTGATAGATTATACACATTCGGGGTCCTATGGTTTTTGATAACGCTTCTTCCGCAAGCGAATCTCTACCCGATAAATGCGTATATGGCCGAGCACTGGCTCTACATACCTTCAATAGGGTTCTTCCTTATACTGGGTAGAGCGCTTTTATACCTATATAATAAGAGAGGCCTTGCGATCTTGGCCTATATCTCTATATTCGTTCTGATCTCTTTCTATTCGACGATAACGGTAAAACAGAATAGCTATTGGAAGGACCCGGTTATCTTTTACAAAAAAACTTTAGAGTATAATCCGCAGAGCGAGTGGATGTATAACAACCTCGGCAACGCCCTGTACGCCCGCGGAGAGAAAGACGAGGCGATAGATGCCTACAAGAAGGCCGTTGAGCTTAAACCGGATTTTGACTACGCCTACTATAACCTGGCAACCGCATATAGCAGTATTGGCAGAGATGCGGAGGCGGTCTCATTCTTTAAAAAGGCGATAGATGCGAATCTATATTACGCGCACGCTTATAATAATCTGGGCGTCTCCTATTATAAATTGCAGAAGAAGGACACAGCCGTCTCAGCCTACAGAAAGGCTATAGAGATAAAACCCGATTACGCCGACGCGCACTTCAACCTTGGCAACGCGCTTTTCTCCTTGGGCAAGGTAGCCGAATCCCTCGATGCATTTAACAAGGCAATAGAGATAGACCGTTACCACATATCCGCCTATCATAATATGGCGACAGTCTATTTAAGGACTAAAGATACAAAGAAAGCGGTAGAGATATATAATAAGATACTAAAGCTTGATCCGAACCACCCGCTCGCCCATAAGAACATCTCTATAGCGTATTTTCGCGAAGGGCGATATGCGCTCGCGGCCAAACATTGCGAAAGGGCGATAGAGCTGGGATGCGAGATGGACCCTGAGTTTATCGAGAATCTCAAAAAATATAAGGAGAAGTGATATGGTGCGTCTATTTCTCAGGACGTTTGCGGCGATAATTATATTTACCCTGTCTATCTTTTGGTGCGCAATATCATTCTCCTCAGAACTTGAGATAAAGGGAGACTATTTTTATATGGATGGGAAACCCTTCTTTATAAGAGGAGTGGGTTACAGCCCTTGGAGGCCGGGGCAATGGCCGGGCACTGATACGGTAGATATGGAACTCGTAGAATATGACCTGGGGATGATAAAAGAGGCGGGATTCAATACCATAAGGTCCTGGGACGCTTTTGACGAAGAGGTCTTAAAGCTGGCTGCCGGACACGATCTATATGTAATACAGGGCATATGGATAGACCCTAAACACAACTTCGCTGACAAGCCGTGGCAGGATCAACAGATAAGGATGATAGAGAACGTGGTCCGATACTCAAAAGGGCACCCTAATGTCTTGTTGTACATGGTGATGACCGAACCGACGACGAGGGCGGTTGCCTATGCGGGTGAAGAGGAGACTGAAGAATTCTTTAGGAGGATCGTGGATGCGGTGCGCAAGATTGATAACAAGCCCGTTACTATGGATAGCTGGATACCGGTGGGTTTCCTAGATCACTCTATGTGGGACGTGGTTACATTTAACGCCTTCATGTTCTCTCCGGAATCGATCAATAGGGTTCTTGGATTCGAAGAGTATGTAACTTTGATAAAGAGGCGTTATGCGAAGGGTAAGCCATTGATAATAGGGGAGACGGGCGGTTTTTCCGTTTCTCCCACTAAAAGGGGCGCGCTCGGATATGGCGGCAACACAGAAAGGGCACAATCGCAAGGAGATATAAACAGCATAATGACCTCTTTTAACGCCGGAGCTGCAGGGGTCTGCGTTGTATCATGGATAGATACGTGGCATTATCCCGAAGATCCTAATACTCATGATGACCACCCTTGGGAGTGGAGTGGCATAATAGCTATAGAGGATAAGGACAAGCCGCGGGGAAGGCCCAGGATGGTCTATCATGATCTTAAGAAGTTCAACACGCAGTTTAAGCCTCAGGTAATAAAGAAGAGAGAATTGCCTATAGACGTAGAGTTAACTATAGAACCGGCGAAGGAGGTCTTTTCGGTCAAAGACGCGGTAGAGGCTTATGTAAGAGTGACGCGCGATGGTAGGCCGGTTGTCAATGGAGCTATCGAATACGCCTTTTTTATTCAAGAAGGATGGAAGGAATCTAAGAATATCGCTTCTACGGGCGCGGATGGGCAAGTTCTTCTTAAATGCGATCTGGAGATCGATGGCTATACAGGTTATGTATTATTGTGTGTTTCTTTTAAAGACGCCAGGCACAAGATATCGGATATAGAGTTTTTAAAGGTCGATCTAAATAAATAGAGTATTTTTTATGCGAAGAGTATTAGGGATCATCGTCTTTGTTTTAGGCATAGCTGTTGTCTCATTCTTTTTGTATCAAAATTCAAGGATCCGGGAAGAAGAGATCTCTATGGCGGCCGGCGCCACGATCTTATTCATGAAAGGCGATGTCTGTTATATGACATCCGGCGGGGATAAGTACCTTAAGGCTGTACCCGGAGTAACCCTCTTGGAAGGATATCGCATGGAGACCGGCAGAGATTCCTGGGCAGAGGTCGGTTTTGACGAAGAGGCCCATAATGTCGCCAAGATATACGAAAACACAATGGTGAGTTTCAAGAGCGTAGGATCTGTGGAGCTGGGGCTCCTCAAAGGAAAGGTACGTGCTTTGGTAGAGAAGCTGGATGAAGGCTCAAACTTCAAGGTAAAGACGCCTACGGCTATTTGTGGCGCCAGGGGAACGGGTTGGGATATCCAGACAGATGGCCTGGAAGTTATCGTTGAGGTGCATGAGAACAAGGTCTATCTTAAGAAGCTGCCCCATGAGGGGTATGTGGAAGAATTGGTTATTATAGATGCCGGATCGAGGGTACATATAATCGATCTTAAAAAGCCGATTGTGACAGAAGACCTTGATCCTAAAAAAAGAGAAGATTGGGTAAGATGGAAGAAGGATTTTAAGGAGAGACTCAAGCCTTTGGCGAAGGTCCCTTCGAATGTCTCCGATACCCCAGATGGTCATATAAGCAAAGATGATGGAAAAAGGGTCTGGGTCGAAAAGTCCGAAAATGGCGACTTTCAGCTTATGGTAACCACTGAAGATGAAGAAGAAGCCAGATAATAGGGTTAATACAGTAGACAGCCCTAACACGTTACCGTTTAATACTAAATAAGCATAAAATTGGATTGACAGGCTTGCGTTGCAGTTGTAAAATATTCAAAAGCGATGGAGTTCACCCTTTCCCGCATCCATACTTGTTAGCTCAAGTCGGCGGGATCCCGTCGAGATAACTTTTCCGCGGCGAGTCGGGAAAATGTCAAATGCGGACTGTTGATTCCTACTTTTAAAGAGTAGGAGTTTTTGTTTTCATCGGAGATCCATGATGACGGAGTATCTGGACCATATTATATCGCGGATATCGGTTATACACTTGAATCTATTGCTTCTGGTAGGGCTGGCCCTATTCGGCGGCATGATAGGCGGGCGCTTTTTTCAGAAATTAAAGATTCCGCAGGTCTTAGGCTACATAATCATAGGTCTCCTCATAGGCAAGACAGGATTAAAGATAGTCGACGCGGATGTCATTGAAACCTTAAAGCCCTTGAACTACTTTGCCCTGGGGCTCATCGGCTTCATGGTGGGCGGCGAATTAAAGAAAGAGACGTTTGCCAAGTATGGCAAGAGCTTTGCTTGGATACTATTGTGTGAAGGCATAACGCCTTTTGTACTGGTGACGATCTTTACAGGGATCATAGGGACCATATTATTCGGACCGCAGCCGTTCGTATGGGCGCTAGCTTTTCTATTAGGCGCTATTGCTTCTGCCACGGACCCGGCTTCCACGATATCGGTTCTTAAAGAGTATAGGACGAAGGGGCCTTTGACAACGAATCTCTTGGGAATAGTTGCTCTTGACGACGGCCTCGCTCTCTTGCTATTCTCCCTGGCCTCAAGCGTGGCTGGAGTCCTCCTCGGGCGCGGAGGAGAGGGAATCTTGGGCGTCATTATACACCCGATATACGAGATAGGCGGCGCTATTGCAATAGGGGTCCTGTCGGGGCTCGCGCTTAGCAGATTATTGCTAAAATACAGTGAAAAGGATAAAATACTCGCTTTTACAATAGGGGTGGTGCTTTTCGTAACAGGGCTATCTCTTACGTCAAATGTCAGCATGCTTCTGGCGGCCATGACCTTAGGGGTCACCCTGGTAAATATAAGGCCACATAAGAGTAAAGACGCTTTTGACCTGGTAGAGGGCTTTACCCCGCCTATATATGTACTCTTCTTTGTTCTGGTAGGGGCGAGATTGGAGCTCAAACACATCACCTTTCCAATATTTATTTTAGTCGTGTCGTATCTCTTCTTTGGCTTATCCGGCAAGGTCATTGGCGCGAGAATAGGTGCTTACTTCTCAAAATCACCGCCTACGGTCATTAAGTACCTGCCTTTCGGGCTCTTTAGCCAGGCTGGGATCGCTATTGGTCTGTCGATCCTCGCGGCACAGCACTTTCCCGGAGAAATAGGAAATACGCTGATAGTGGTGATAGCGGCCACCACGTTTATCACACAGATGATAGGGCCGCCTTTTACGAAGTTCGCGGTCACGAGGGCAGGGGAGGTAGGGCTCAATATCACGGAAGAGGATATAATGGACCAGACAAAGGCGGGCGATATAATGGATAAGAACCCTCCCATTATATATGAGAATATGAAGCTCGGCGATATATTGAAGATATTCAGTGAGAGCGAGAATCTCTATTACCCGGTCGCGAATCAGGAAAAAAAGCTTGTAGGCATATTGACCGTCGAAGGTATAAAGCAGACAGTCCTCGAGACGGATATCGGAGATCTCATCTTGGCCCATGATTTCATGCAGCCGACGATAGCCAAGACGTCTCCGGAAACAGCGACCCTGGATGTTATGAAGATACTCAATAGGTATAATATCGAATATCTCCCTGTAGT
>JAZFTF010000035.1:0-5101 GCA_036446495.1 Candidatus Omnitrophota bacterium
GTGCTTTACAGTCGACTTTAGTCTTTTCATATGGGCAGCACGGCCAGGGGATATCCAGCCCGTGCAATATTTGATAACATTTCTTGCCGATCACATCCTTCTTCTTTACGCCAAGGACCTTTAAAAGAGATTTATTCACCTTGACTATAGTAAAATCGGGATCCTGTATAAAAACAAGATCGGTTATGGCATCGAAGGTCGTCTGCCATTCATCTGAAATATTTAAATAGAGCTTCTTCGCCATATTTTATAATACCCTTGTCATTCCGGTTTTTGCCTCTGCCTATACGTAAGCAAAATACCGGAATCTATTACTATTTATATTAATTTACCTATAGCATCTAGTAAAGGTACGCAGTCGCTCGTCTTGGCGCAATAGTCATTTGCCCCGAGCATTCTCGCCTTCACGGCGTTTACGGCGTCTATCGCGCCGGTTACTATGATGATCCTGGGTGTCTCCTCGCCTTGGGCCTCTCTTATCTTGCGGCATACCTCAAAGCCATCTATGCCGGGAAGGACCGTATCTGATACTACCAGGTCCGGCGATTCTGTCTTTGACTTCTCCACGCCCTCTTCGCCCGTTTCGGCCATGATGAGATCCTCGTAGCCGGCCTTCTTAAGGAACCGTGCCATTATCTTCCTATCCTGCTCACTATCGTCTATGATAAGTATCTTCTTTCCCATACCTATTCCTCTTTGTCATTCACAATATCGGGGTTCGGCAGCCTGTTTATGATATGCCAGTAGTAATTGAAATTATTCACGACCTTTAAGAAGCTGTCGTAACTTATCGGCTTCTGTATAAAACTGGCGGCTCCGGACCTATAGCTCTTTACTATATCCTCTTCGTTCTTGGAAGAAGTAAGCATGATGACCGGGATAAAATTATACTGCGGATCGCTCTTTAGCTCTTTTAACACCTGGAAACCGTCTTTCTTCGGCATCTTTATATCGAGAAGTATAAGTCCAGGCCTGGGAAACCGCGCTTTATCTTTGAATTTGCCTTCGTGGCGTATAAACTGGAGCGCCTCTTCCCCATCGCGTGCGATGTAGAGATTGTTCTTCACGTCGCTCTTGGCGAAGGCCCTCTGGGTTATCTTTATATCCGCTTCGTTGTCTTCAACAAGAAGTATTTTAAGCAGCGTACTGTCTTTCTCTTTATCTCTCAATTCATCCAACATGGTCTTTAGTCTCTCCTTTATATTTAGGTGGCTGCATATCGCCGTGTTGCTTCTCGAGCGCCTTCTCCAGATCTTCTTCGCTCACAGCCCCCTCTTTAACGAGTATCTCTCCGATCTTCTTGCTTTGTTTAAGCGTCTTCGGTATGGTAAAGAAGAAGGCCGCGCCCTTGCCTTCATCAGACTCTATCCATAACTTTCCGTTGTGGTCATCAACGACACGCTTGACTATGCTTAGGCCCGCGCCGGTACCGTCGTACTCTTCGGCTGAGTGTAGCCTCTTGAATATCCCGAATATCTGCTTATGATACTTCGGGGCTATCCCTATGCCGTTGTCCTTGACGAAAAATTTGTAGGCATCCTTTTCATCCTGATACCCGATCTCGACTCTCGGCCTCTCTTTATTGTTCTTGGATGAGAATTTTACCGCGTTGTTTATAAGATTTAAAAATGCCGCGCTTATCTTGATCCGGTCACAGTGTATAGTCGGCAAATATTCCAGGACCTTGACTTCCACGTTGCTCCGCTTAATATCAAACTCTATCTGCTTGATGACCTCCGTTACAAGTGTATTCATATTGACATCTTCGAAAGGATTCTTGATCCTTGTGATCCTTGAAAGCGCGAGCAAGTCTTCTATCAGCCTGTTCATCCTCGCCGCGCCTTCTTTGATCTCTCTTATGTGGTCCCTTCCTCCATCGTCAAGCTTATCTTGATAATCTTCTTCCAGGAACGCTGCGAAGGACGAGATCGCCCGAAGCGGAGCTCTGAGATCGTGACTCGCGGTATAGACAAAGCTGTCGAGCTCTTTATTGGCTTTTTCAAGAAGACCTTTTTGTTCTTCCAGGCTTGCCTTTGCTTCCACGAGCTTGTTGGTCATCTCGTTGAATGTCTTGGCGAGGTCCCCTATTTCATCGTTGGCTTTTATATCGGCGCGCGCTGAGAGATTGCCGCTCGAGATCGAGCTCGATACCTTGGTCAATTCTTTGATAGGGCTCGATATGGAATGGGCTATCAGTACAGCCAATATTATCACCAATAGCAAGAGCCCCAGGCTTATCTTAAGGAGTGTGTTTCTCAGGCGGTCAGCGGAGGCGAGTATCTCTTGCGTATCCATCTTGACCACAAGGCCGAGCCTGAATAACGGCAGATACCTCCAGACACTTAAAACCTCCTTGCCTCGGCTATCTACAATAGCGCCTATGCCCTCTTCACCTTTTACCGCCCTCTGGATATCCAAATCCACTTTTGAGCCCAAGGGGACTTTTCTTATAAATTCCGCATGCTCGTCGAACCTGAGAGGCGTGATCACCACCGCCTTATTATCTATATCTGACGCGACGATAACCTCTCCGGTCTCGCCCAATCCTGTATAATCCTTTACAAGCCGGGCTATGCCTTCATTCGTCATCTCGAGAACCACAGCCCCTATAAACTCAGCCCTTTTAAAGATAGGCGCGCTTATGTATACTATCGGTTTATTTATCTTTGTGGAGTATTCGAAATCCGATATCTCTATCCTTAAAGACTCTTTCGACTTTATAAATACATCTGCCAGCCCTGACGCCTCGTAAAGCGCCACCTCGTATAATGACCTCAGGTCCTCTCTCTTCTTGACAGAGAAGAGTATATTGCCTTTAGGGCTTACAAGATAGAGGTCATCATATCCGGATGATTTCTGGTAATAAGAAAAAAATGATCTGAACTCGGAGTCAACTTCCTCGTATTCGGCCCCGTCCATGCCTTCACTGGAGTAGAAGGCTTCATTATATCTCTCGATCGCGCTCAGTGTATCCGACATATGCGCGAGCGTCGAGGCATTCTTCTCCTGCTCATTAAGATAGGTCTCAAGCTGGTTGGCCTTGTTATCCGCAACGGCAAGCAGGCTGTTCGATACCTCTTCCTGAAGGGCCTTTCTGGAACTGTTGTAGCTTATATATGTGGCTATGGCCAGCGGTATGAGCGCCACTACAAGAAATGAGATTATAAACTTCGCGGTTATCTTTATCTTCAGCATATAGAGTAGGGTTAGATCTTTAATTATTTAATATCCAACTGCGCCTTTATCTTATCGTCTAAGTCATCCGGTATCTCGCCCACCAAGGTCTTTACCACATAAGCGTCTGCGCCAACATGGAGGACCTTTCCGACCTTCTCCACATCTCCCTTTACGCTTATGATAATAACCTTCGTCTTCTTTAGCGCGTCATTATTCTTTATCTGATCGCATACCTCGAATCCATCGATATCAGGCAGTATAAGGTCCAGTAAGACCAGGTCAGGTTTGAGCTTGCGCGTTTTTTCCAGCCCATCCTGCCCACTCATGCTTGTATAGACCTTCAGCCCCAGCTTTTTCAGATCTTCTTTTAGAAGCTCGACATCATCTTTACTGTCATCTACGATTAGGATACTTTTATGCATAACAGTCCCCATATTAACGGTTGATCCGGTTTACGGTTTTCGGTTAGCGCAAACCGAAAACCGCATACCGCTAACCGTGGCAATTGTTTTCATGGCATAATTATATGTAAGTATATCATCACCTCCGCGCCCTGGCAAGTGCCAAGGTCCTCTATTTTTCTAAAAATATTTTCCTAAATGCCTCGTAAATACCCTCTTTTGTATAGTGGTCTCTTACATACCGCTCCCCCTTCTCTCCCATAGCGCGAAGCTCCTGCCTCGATGAACAGAGATCCATTATACCTTTGGCGAGCTCATTCGGGTTCTCGGCCTCTACGCATACCCCGGCGCCCGATTCCTCTATAAGATCCTTTATCTCCCCTTCGCCGCTATAGACGATCGGTTTTTTAAACAAGAGATAGTCGAAGATCTTGCTCGAAAGGGACGCTGCCCAGGGCTTATCTTTTCTGAGAGCGTGGAGGCATATATCGGCGTTATACAAAAATTTTCTAGTCTTCTCTCTGGGAAGCCCGTCCATGATCATGGTATTCCCTATGTTCTTGTTCTTTATATATTCTTTGTAATAACCGAGCTTCTCTCCCGTGCCTATTAAAATAAACCCTATGTTCGCGCATATTTTATCGAGGTACTCCGCAGCTTTCAGTATGGTAAAGACGTCGTTCGCCATACCGAAACTGCCTGTATACATAACTACAAAACCTTCTTTTCCGTAAAAACTGTTTCTTGGTTCCCGGTAATCCTGCTCTATGTCTTTCGTCATCAGCTCGATGTCTATATTGGGAATGACCTCTATCTTGGATTGGGTGACGCCCTGCCCTATCAGGTACTTCTTCATCCCCTCGCTTATCGTTATCACGCGGTCGGCCCTCTTCCTTACAAACCCATCCCATCTTCTCAAAAAGAAGAACTTCACCCTCCTCTTTAAGATGCCGAGAGCCACAAAGCTCTCAAGTGTCATATCGCGCTCATCAAGGACGAATTTGACGTCTCTTGCCCTTATAAGTTTATATAAAAAGAACCAGAATGTTATAAAATAGGAAGCGGTCGCGAGAAATATCTTATCGGGTTTCTTCTGAAAGAGCGCGGCAAAGAATGCCATCATCGAATAGACAAAGTAATGGAGCGCCCTCCTGAATGTCGATTGGCGGTAACGCGAGATCGTCGCCACCTTGATCACCTTTATCCCGTTCCTCTTCTCCCTTTTGAAGAGGCGCCAGCCCATCTCAGACTCTCCCGTAAGATAATCAACTCCGGATGTTATGACTATCACTTTGTAGCCCAGGTCTTTTAATATATTCGCCTCTACCCAGGGCCTTGATGAGCCGGGTCTATCTGGATACGGAAAGTAGTGTGTGAAAAAGAGGATACTCTTTTTCGTTGTCTCTCTCTTTATCTTCTTTTCTCTCTTCATCTTCTTTTTTATCTTTAAGCGCATTGGGCGCACCTCGATCGACAAAGTCCTGCCAAGGTCCAAAAAAGAAATGACAATTGGAGCGAATAGA
>JAZFTF010000036.1:0-3598 GCA_036446495.1 Candidatus Omnitrophota bacterium
AGGGGCCAAGAGATACTCATCGGAGCTATTTATGACGTAAACAGGGATGAACTCTTCTGGGCCGAGAAGGGAAAAGGGGCCTTTTTAAACAACAAGAGGATCTCCGTGAGCCCCATAGATGACATCAAGAAGTCTATGCTCGTTACAGGGTTCTATTACAACAGGGGAGATGAGATGTTGAAAAACCTCGAATGTATAAAGAGGTTCTTCCTAAAGCATGTGACCGGTATAAGGCAGTTTGGGGCGGCGGCTCTCGATCTATCCTATGTAGCCTGCGGCCGATTCACAGGATTCTGGGAGTTCAACTTAAGCCCCTGGGACTTCGCTGCAGGCAAGATCATTATCGAGGAAGCCGGCGGCATTATAACGAGAAAAGGCGGAGAGGCTGTCAATCCGGTCGAAAGTTCTTTTATCGTAGCCTCAAACGGAAAGATACATTCACAAATGCTGGAGGTATTAAAGTAAATGAGACCTAGACTTGCGGAGCCTGAAAGGCGACGCAAGTCATAAGGCCAGCCTTCGCTGTGCAGTATGTAATCAATGTGGCAGCTTCGGCTGGCCAACCGTAGCTGTGAGACTGCTAGCATATTGTACAGCGTAGGTTGGTCGAATTTACCCCCGCAAATGCGGGGATCTCAACAAGGACCGGAGCAGAGATTCCGGTATTCCTCGCAGAGTGTATACAAAAGCTCGAAAACCGGAATGACAATGTAGTATACTTTTACGAGATTAAATAAACGGGGGCGCTAAGATGGGCGAGAACGAAGAAAACTCTCCGGAGATCCATAATATCACCGTTGAGAAGATAGGTGAAGACAGGTTTAGAGTTCTATTGGGGACACAGACCGAAATACCCGGCCTTTTTTCAGCTTTTACAGGAATAGAGCTTGATAGGGCGCTTATTGAGGAGTTTATCGAGAGTGCGCAAAACGCGCTAAAGCGGTAAGGCGCTTTAAATATCTTCCGAAGGTCTGCCGAATAGTGGGCCTTGCCCGCACTTTACACCCAACGATATAAGGGCACCGCATTCATAATCCGCTTCTATCCCTTCGGCTATAAGCGTCGCACCTATATTTTTTGAAAGGTTGAATATGGCCTGCACCAGGCTCTTCTTGACCTCGTCGATATCAATACATCGTATAAGAGCGGCGTCTATTTTTATATAGTCGGGCCTTATATTCTCTATCGCCTTCATGCCCTGATAATCCGCGTTTACATCACAGACCGCCAGCTTGATACCTTTTGACTTTACATCACGCAGCGCGCCGATCATCTTGGGCATATTTTTCGCGGAATCACGCTCTGTTATCTCCAGGCATATATGGGAGGCCTCCACCGGGGTCTCTTTTAAAAATTCAAGTGATTTATAGTATTCTGTATCGAGCATCGATGTCTCTGTGCGCAGGAACAATATGTTGCCCTGCCTGAAGTGCCTAGCCTTTCGGAGGGCCAAGCTGTGATATAGCCTCTCCAGGTCCAAGGTGAGTCCACCTTCCAGCGCCGCGTTTAATAGCGTCTCTCTCTCTTCGATGGGGGTTCCTTGCGGGCCGGAGACTGTAGCCTCATAGCCTATAGTTGATCTTGAATCCAGATCCGCGATCTGCTGATAGAATACCCTGAGCGTGCTATTGGCAATGGCGTATTTTAGATCGAAGAGTTTCTTGTCTCTTTCTCTGGCTACCGAAGGCCCCAAGTGCGGCACATCGCCTCTTAAGGCCGCTTTTATTCGTGCCAGTATCTCTTCCATTGGGAATGACTTTCCCACATAGTCTGTTACCCCCATATCGAGCGCCTCTACCTTGTCGATCGTCTCATCTTGCGATGTGAGCATGATGATCGGTATGTTCTGCGTGAACTTATCCTCTTTAAGGCGTCTGCTGACTTCATGGCCGCTCATCCCCGGCATCTTTAGGTCCAGGATGACCAAGTCTGGTTTTGATCCAGCCTTTTCGATGCCCGTTTTGCCATCATAGGCGGTGATTATCTTAAAGCCCGATCTTTCGAGATAGAACTGCATTGTTTTTATGAAGTCCGGCTCGTCATCTATTATAAGTATAAGCTTTTTCTTATCCATACTAGAAAGAGTATACATCCGATACTTTTGAATTTCAACGGGGAATATTTTTCTGATCGGATTTCCTTGCGAAAATCGGAAATTAAGGTTATACTATTAATGTACAATAAACCCAACGGAGTGCATTATGGATAAGTTCAAACCCAATTCTGTTATCATCCTAATATCCCTTGTTTTTTTATACGGCTGCAACGTGACAGCAGCCGAACCACCCGTTGTGACCATCGAAGATGGCACCCGAAATGCGGTGGGTTCCGATCCGAAGGAATGGGGTTCCGGAGAACCCATACTCGACGATGGAACAGTTCCGGGGGAGATCGAATTTACAAGATCGGATCCCGATGAAGCCGAAGAGGATTTTAGAGACGCGGCAGAGCGGACCGACGAGGCGTATGCTCCCGGAGATACACGCAGGTATGACGTGATAATGGATTATCGTGATCTAGATCATGGGGTTACGATAGAAAACCCTGCTCCGGCGATACTAAGCGAAGAAGATCTCCATGATTAAAGATATAAAATATTCAGAAAGCGAAAGGCCTTAATCTATGCTGTCGATCTTTGTCTGGGCAGGACTTACCATCTTTGTCTCAGGGCTATTGTTCGTACTTATCAGTATGTTCAAACTTGCCGAGGCTAACAAGCAATACTCCTCGTCCGATACGCGACCTTCCAATGCAGGAACCCTCCAACTTAAACGTACGGTAAAGTCCCTGCAAGAAAGATTAGAGGCGACGAAGGCGGCGCTGGATGAGGAGAAAGAGTCTTTCTCGGCACTTACATCTTTTTTGCGCGATAAAGAAGCGACTATATCCGACAAGGCAAAGATAGCCGAAGAGGCAAAAGAAGAGCTTGCAAGATCAGTCGATGAAAATGCCAGGCTAGAAGAGATGATAGCATCTTTCAAGAGTGAGTTGTTGGATGCCAATGACGCTATACCCGCAAAGATCGAAGAAGCGAAGGCCCCGCTTATGAAAGAGATAGATAAACTTGATGAAGATATCTTAAGAATCGAGAGCGAAAGAGAGGGCCTCCAAAAGGAGAGCGTTGTTTTGCGGGATAGCCTGGCCCTCGCCAATGATGAGGCCTCTGCGACAGAAAGAAAGTTTGATCTCGCAGATGAGAAACGCCTGGTCAGGGAAGTTATGATAAAAGAGCTTTCGCGGAATTGCGCTACAGCTGAAAGCGACCTTAAGGGCGTAAGGGGAGAGAATGCTGTTTTTGTGCAGGAGATAGCACTGCTAAAAAAAGAGTTGGAGATCTTCCAAGAAAATAGTAAGATCAAAGATTCAATAATTGAGGAGTTTATCCACAAAAGAGAGTTGGCCCTTAAGGAACACGCGTCCACCAAAGAGGAAGGGATGTTATTGAAGGGGAGGGTAACATCTTTGGAATCCGAACTATCGGCTGCCAGAGTTTCCATGCCAGATAAAATAAATCAGGCTAAGGCTGTTTTGCAAAAAGTTATTGATATATTAAAAGAGGAGAGGACAGAGCTTTTGACTCAAAAGCTGGAACGCGATC
>JAZFTF010000037.1:0-3403 GCA_036446495.1 Candidatus Omnitrophota bacterium
GGGATAGGTATTCCTAATAAAGATCTGCCCCTGATATTCGATGAATTCTATAGGGCGACTAACGCAAGAAAAGTTGAAAAAGACGGGTCGGGCCTTGGGCTGTCGATAGCAAAAGAGGTTGCAGAGCGACATGGCGGCAAGATATGGGTCGAGTCGGAAGAAGGAAAGGGAAGCTCATTTTACATAAGATTGCCAAAATAATGGATAGATGTGAGGTAGAAAGTGTTAAATAAATATAAACGATTTCGCGGTGGATACCTGTTTAAGAAACCGATCGGGACTTTTGCGGAAGGGATAGAGAACGCGCCTGTACCCGCAAAGGTGGTCATTCCCTTGAAGCTCAGATTTGGATCTACCGTTACGCTTTTAGTCAAAAAGGGAGATAGGGTTAAAGCGGGCCAGGTGATAGCACGCGATGACGAGAGCGTTTCCGCGCCCGCCATAGCGAGTGTAAACGGTGTTATCGAGGATATACTCCAGATAGATTATTTTTATGGAAAAGTAGAGGCCGTTGTCATAAGGTCGAACGGGGAGAAGGGCTGCATAGAGATAGAAGGAGCTACCCGCGATCATAAGGACCTCAGCTTTGAGAAGATAAGCGAGCTTCTCTATATATCGGGCGCGGCATCATTGGGAAAATCGGGCATACCTACTATATTTAAGAGCTCTCCGGCCAGGCCGAGATCGATAGACAATCTTATCATTACCACATTTGGCACAGGGCCTTTTTCGTTGGACGATAAGATACTTTTTCAGGCAAGGGGAGAAGATTTTTACAACGGGCTGTCCATTCTTAAGCGCGCCCTTCCAGAAATCAAGGCAACGATAATGATGGACAAGAAAGACACGGGTTTTATAAAAGAGATGATAGACGTAATAAGACGGGGAAGTCCTGTGACAAAGACGCCCGATTGGATATTCATACAGCCTCTTGAAAAGAGATACCCGCAGGAGTCAGAAGATATGCTGGTAAGGACGATCTTGAAGAAGAAGATACCTCTTGGCGGACTGGGAACGGATATAGGGACCTTGATACTCGATATACATGATGTGTTGCGAGTATTTGAAGCGGTGGCCCTGGGTAAGCCTTTTATAGAGCGCACCGTAGCAATTTCAGGCTCAGCCTGCAAGGTAAATAAGTATGTCAATTTAAGAATAGGCTCTTTACTCAATGAGGTTCTAGAGGGTAATATAAAAGAGAATGTAAAACCGCGGGTGATCTTTGGAAATGCCATGACCGGCCTCGTGGCAAAGGACCTCTCGATGCCTGTTGGCAGATCCATAGGACATGTCACGGTCTTGGAAGAGAATGCAGAAAGACAGTTTCTCACGTTTTTAAGGCCGGGGTTTAGACAGGATTCCTATTCTAAGACGTGTGTTTCTTCCTATGTGCCTTCCGCGAAAATAAAGTATGATACAAATATTCATGGTGAGCCGCGTACTTGCATACAATGTGGTTTTTGCGAAGAGCTCTGCCCTGTGGGGATAATACCGCATATATTGAGCAAGCAGGTTGGAAAGAATATGTGTGAAGGAATGGAGAAGCTGGGGATATTTGAATGCATAGACTGCGGATTGTGCTCTTATGTCTGCCCGAGTAAAATAGCCCTTACCTATGATATAGCTAAGGGTAGGAGAATATTGATCGAAGATGGGTGCCCTGTCCCCAGGGTAAAGGTAAAGGAATCGGAAGAGGCGGTCAAGTCATATCGCGGGAGGATGCCCCTATGATGAAGCTGTTGAGGGGCGCCATAGACCTTGCTTACAGCATTACACAAAAGAACAAAGTCCTTGGATTGTTTAATCCTGTAATTGCCGCTGCGGATGAAATATTCTTTGGGACGGACAAGGTCGCCAAAGGGTATCCGCACATAAGAGATACTATTGACCTGAAGCGGTATATGATACTTGTGCTTGTCGCGGTCCTACCGTGCGTTGCCGCCGGCGTCTATTTTTACGGACTACGAGTAATCGGCCTTATAATGATCTCTTACATCTTCGGGGGCGCGAGCGAAGTCATCTTCTCGATGGTGCGTAAGAAAGAAATAAATGAAGGGTTTTTAGTAACGGGTATTATATATCCTTTAATACTGCCTCCGACTATACCTTTCTGGATGGCAGCTGTCGGTATAGTTGTGGGCGTGGTATTCGGAAAAGAGGTTTTTGGAGGAACCGGGAAGAATATATTTAATCCGGCGATGGTGGGAAGGCTCTTTATAGCTGTTGCTTTTCCCGTTCAAATGACTACAAAGTGGTCGATACCTTTTGTCAATGCCGTTACAAGCGCTACACCCCTTATGATCTTTAAAGATACAGGGGCGCTCGCCTCCACATGGAGCCTATTGCTGGGAGCAATCCCGGGTTCAGTAGGAGAGACCTGCAAGATAGCCATTATTCTTGGCGGAATTTTCCTGGTAATTACTAAAATTGCGAATTGGAGGATACCTCTAGCTTATCTCGGAACGGTAACTCTCCTGTCTGTGATATTTAACGGACTTTGGCCCCAGAGTTTCGCTCCTCCGCTCTTCCAGCTTCTGTCAGGCGGACTTTTATTCGGCGCGATGTTTATGGCCACGGATCCTGTCACATCGCCGTTTACGCAGAGCGGCAAGTGGGTATACGGGATTCTTCTAGGGGCCCTGACGTTGTGTATAAGGGGTTTTTCAGGGTATGTGGAGGGGGTTATGTTCGCCATTATATTTATGAATATATTTGCCCCCCTTATAGATCATTTTGTGTTAGCTTTTAGGTATAGAGATGCTAGATAATAAACTAATTAAAAACAGAATATGGATGGTAGCTTTGATAGTTATTATTTCCGGTATATCTGCCGGCCTTCTTACTGCTATTAACTTGGGCACGAGAGACCGGATCGCTTTAAATAAAGAGATTAAATTGAAAAGAAGTGTCTTGAATGTCTTTGATATAGAATACTCGGCGGAAGAAATATTCGATGTTTTCAGCGGAAGAATTAAGCATCAAAAAATAAAAGAGGGAATAGTTTATCTTTACCATTATAATGGAAAACTTTCAGGCCTTGCGTTTGAGGCGAACGGGCCGGGATTTTGGGGGCCCATCTCTTTTCTTGTGGCACTCGATCCCCGGCTTGACACAGTGCAGGGTATCGAGATACTACACCAGGAAGAGACTCCGGGCCTTGGAGGCAGGATAGCTGAAGATGAATTTAAGGAGCAATTCAAGGGCAGGCGGACTCGACCCGAGATCGCAGTTGACGCTATAACCGGAGCCACGATGACGAGCAAGGCCTTTAAGGAGATAATCAACGAAAGTACCAGGTCATTCAGAGAGGACTATGAAAGTAGGTAAGAAGAAAAAGAAATTAAAGCTGGCGTTTGTCCTGAGGAGTTATTCAAGGATCTTCATTAATACCCTTTGGAAAGAT
>JAZFTF010000038.1:0-2674 GCA_036446495.1 Candidatus Omnitrophota bacterium
GAATCGTAACTGCCATAGTCATATTTTTTCTCACCGCTTCATCAGTATATGCGGAGTGGATAAACCCGCTCACGCTTGAGAAGGGCAGGACATATATACTCTCGAGGGCGACCCCTATAAGCCCCAAGAAAGAGATCCCTGATTCAATGGAAGAGATGAGGGAGCTAAGGAAGGTTCCCAGGAGAGGAAAGATCAAGATAGTAAAGGTCGTTCCGCAAGAAGGCGAGACGCTATACTTTGTGGAGGGGAAGACACGAAAGAACAGAAGTGTTGGCAGGGGCTGGGTAAGCAGCGTTTCATTGACAGGACAGTCTTTGAAGAAGGTCGCGGCAAAGAAAAAGGGCACTAATAAAGACGCGATCCGCCTCATGTCCAACATCTGGGGTAGACCAAAGACTCAGTGAAGAAGTTTATATTCATATTAGCGATTGCGGTGGCACTCTTGCCCGCAGCCCTGTATACCTTATATAAAAACGGTTATGTAAAAGACCTACCCTCCTTGAAGCGCGCGACACTCGCTAAGGTAAATAAGATCATATCCCTAAAGAGCCGTATAAGTAGCTATAAAAAACCGTCTAGCGAGGGCCTGGTTACTCTATATCTCAAAAATGGCAGTGCCATAAGCGGCCAATTGATAGATGAGACCAAAGAAGGGTATACGATGTTGTGGCAGGGGGGCGAGGTGGTCTTTAGCTTGGGAGAAGTAGAAAGGCTCGTCCGCGGTGGGAAAGCGGTGGAGGATAAAGAGGGGCTCCTCTTTGAGGTCAATATCCCGGTGGAATGGCCGTATAACAACGATACGGTGATAATGCTGACCAACGGCATAGTTATGGACGCCAAGGTAACCGATGTCTCCAAAGAGAGTATAACCGTAGGTTATTCATTGGAGGAAGGCGGCACAATAGAGCAGGAGCTGGATCGCGCAAAGATAGAGTATATGCTCTTTGAGCCGGTCAGCGACGACAATAGCAGAAGGCAGAAAGCCAACCTCGAGAAGCTCTTCCCGAAAATGGAGTTTTACAAGGTGGGAAACTTCACGATAGTCACCGATTCGTACATAACCTGGGTAAAAGAATACAAGTCCACATTGAGGCAGGCGTATACTGATGTATATCTTACATTTTTTGAATTATTTAAAGATAGGAAGCCCCGGTATCAAAATTTCGTCGTCATATTCGATGACTACAGGACCTTTGCCGAGTACGCCATAGCCGATGGTGTACCGGCTTGGGCTGTCCTGGGTTACTTCAGGCCGGACGATAAGATACTCTACCTCTTCAACTCTCTTGGAGAGAGGTACACCGATTACCTGCTCGAGATCTGGCTAGGGTCGAAGACCAGACAGATAGACCGGTGGGCGGATGATATGAAAGAGCAGTACAAGGGAAGGTATGAGAAGACCATAGACGGGATGGCCAAAGACGTAAAAGACAGGTTCTGGAGGTATCACAACATAATAAAAGGCGAGCTGAGGAGACAGACCATGAGCACGCTTCGGCACGAGTTTACTCATGAGCTATTCAATAATTGGGGGCTCCAGAATATCATAGTCTCCCGCGTTACAGGCGACAGGCAGAGGCTGATAGACAAAAAGAAGGATTTTCTCGAGACCGATGACGCAGCCAAGAAGAGGGAGATTTTTATAGACCTTATCAATATGAGGAGCAGGCAGAAGCTCCCGGAGATGGAGGCGGCCAATTCGTGGCTCGCCGAAGGCGTGGCGACATTCAGCGAGACCGATCCTCCCGGCAGCCAGAATGACAGGTGGCTCTATGTATTCCAGAAGATGGTGAGAGAGGACGCTGTCTATCCGCTTGAATACCTTACGGTCTATAAGATAGGAAGCTTCCCGGGTGTATACCGGGACGCTATGCTCAACGCCTACGCCCAGAGCTGGGCCTTCGTGACTTTTCTTATGAACAGGTATCCAAAGGAATTCATGGAGTACCAGAGAAGGTTATCCGAGGACTCGGCGAAAGGGCAGGAAGATATAAAGTGGCTCTTAGAGGCCCTCGGCAAAGAGTTGAAGCCACTCGAGAAAGAGTTTGTGAAATACATGGATAGATACGAAGACCTGGAAGATCCCTTCGCGGCAAGATACGAGAGGATGCTCAATATATTTAACGAATTCAGGATGTGAAGATCCGCGGCCTTATAGCCGTGGCATTTTACTTTTCGGGACTTAATCATGGAGCGAAACCCCGCACCTGTCCCGAGAAGCGGGACAGGTGCGGAGGTAGATAGATATGGATCTAATGGGCAGTGTAAAAAAGAATCTCTTTATAAAATATCCTTTCAAGCTTAATCTGCAGAATATCGCGCCGCGGCTCTTGAAGAGAAAGACGGCGATCCTTATGTATCACGGCTTTGCTCGCCAAAGGGACGAGATAGGTATAGAGAACCACCAGGGAAAGCATCTCGCAATCAACAGGTTTGACGACCAGATGAGATATCTAAAGAATCACTATAATCTCATATCGTTGCCATTTTTTTTACGGTCTTTTAAGGATGATAGGCCCATCCCCGATAATTCAGTCATCATCACTCTGGATGACGGTTACGAATCCAATTATATACTCGCCTACCCGATCTTAAAAAGATACGGTATACCGGTGACGATCTTTATTACGACCAACTTCGTGGAGAATAACGAGTTTTTGTGGGTAGACAGAGT
>JAZFTF010000039.1:0-2347 GCA_036446495.1 Candidatus Omnitrophota bacterium
CCTATCGGATGATTACTGTGAAGTAGTCTTTAAAACCACTAACATAGATAAATGGCAAAGTATGCTAGCGGAGTCCTTGGGCCAGCCGGTAAAGCCGGCGGGTGAGAAACCCGCCGCAGAGGACATGAAGGCAACGAAGGATTTTAACGGGATCTACGTCAACCAGACATTATATAAGAAAGATATTGAAGGGGTCACTGTGATCGCCATGCTCTGGCCGTGGGGTAGCGGCGACCTGACGACCTTGAAGCTCGCTGTTTTAAGTTGAGAGAGCTAATTAATAAAGATCAAACTTCCTGAATCGTATAGAGGCAACCCCGCCAGATATGAGTATCCGGTCTTATGATCCGCAAGAAAACGCTCTATCGCGCTAAAGTCCGGATGGAGCCTTATGTCCCCGAGAAAGATTACGCTATCATCAGGCAGGATCCCGCTTGCCCCTCCGATAAAACCATAGGCCTCTCCCGGCAGCGCTACATGGCCCGGCCTTATGAGGAGCGTTTTGATGCCTGTTTCTTTTGCGGCTTCCTGTATCCCCACATCTGATGTGATAAGTGCAGACTCCTTTACCGGTACGGTTGAGCACCGGGCATACCCCTGATCGCAGTCTATAAGTCTAAAACCTCGTGCTTTGGCAGCGTTCTTTATCGCAGGGTCGGTTATATCCTGTTTATGTATGAGGTTTTTGCCTACACACGCTGCATTTAGGGAGGCAGTACCGGGATATCTTCCGAAAGGCGGTCTCTTCGATATGATAATATCCACGCCGCTTCTTTTTAGATCTAACAATAATGCCTCTTCTATGCGGGGGGATGAGATTAGAGTTTTGCTCATTAATTGGCAGAAGAATATGTCAGGATGTGATGATATTGATGGGTAGACATCTATGCTCTCAGGTAAAGCAACTCGCTCCAGGCCCGGGATAAGTTCATCGAGCTTGCAAAGGTAGTCATCTGGGATCTGCGAACTATGGACAAGAAGCATTTAATACTTTGATCTTTTGGCGGTCATGCGCTTACCGTTATTAAATCTCAAGCACACCGTACCGGGTTTTGTAGAGGCTGAAGCCTTGAAGATCCCGCGCCGGTCGACCAAGCCCTCAATGTAAACGGCGTTCGCCCTGCAGTATCCTATAACGGAGCTTGCTTCCTTGGGATTATAAAAGATCGTTTTTATTGTTCTCAAGAGCTTTTTGTCCTTAAATATAGCCTTAAAGAGCATCCTATATAGATATGTCTCGACCTTCTGCCTGAATGCAGGGTGAAAGGGGCCTGCGCAATATTCCTTCCCTGAAAGGAGTCCTTTCGATGGGTGGAGACCGCAGCGGATCACGCGTACCTTCTCTTTTTCAAAAAGCGATATAAGGGCCGCGCACCTCTTTATGGCCTCACCCTCCGAAAGAGGTATGTAGAGGCCTTTACTCCACATCTTTGCCAGGGGCGTGCCCTTTATGACAACGAGAGGATATATTCTCACCTCTCCCGCGCCTAGCATGATCGATCTTTTCGCGCTTAATAATTCATCCTTAAAAGTGCTGCCCGGGAGGCCGACCATGAGCTGATGCCCAAGTCTAAAGCCTTTCTCGAGTATAAGGCGCGAAGCCCGTTCTACATCGTAAGCTGTGTGGCCCCTTCCGGATCTTTTCAAGACTTTATCAGAGATAGACTGGACGCCAAGCTCGATCCGTTCTACACCAAATTTTTTGAGCATCGCTAGTATATCCGCATCTATAAAATCCGGCCGTGTCGATATGCGGATACCTTGTATCTGCCCTTTTTTTATGAAAGGCCTGACCTTCTCAAGATATGAGCGCTGCAGGTCTCTTTTTAGCCCGGTGAAAGACCCGCCGAAAAAAGCGGTCTCTACAAAAACATCTCTCTTTGGTATCGTCTTCAGATAGGATCTTATTTTGGGCGCTACGCCACTAGGTGGTATGATGCCCGTTTTTCCCGTTATCTTGTTCTGGTCGCAGAATATACATGAGAATGGACACCCTTTGTGCGGTATGAAGAATGGAATAGTGTAATGCGATTTCATGCGAGTAGATTATCGCACGCGTGCGGTAATGTCAAGGATGTTTATTCCCAGTTGGCGGATATTGACACAGCGATTATATATGTTAAGATATTACTACAACAAAAATAGCAACAATATCAAAAAGGTGAATGTCTTATTTATTAGTGCAACAAAGATATAAGAGGAGAAAAGAAATATGAGCGTCATGACAAAGAGCATCATAAATATGGAAGAGCGGATGGGGAACATGGAAGGTGACTCTATGAGATATCAGGTACTTAACAGTGCCAAGTCTTTTAAGACGTCATGGATGGACCTCGGACAGTCGTTA
>JAZFTF010000040.1:0-3704 GCA_036446495.1 Candidatus Omnitrophota bacterium
AGAAAAGGGTTATTATACAGCCTCCAGAGATAAAGAGGATCACTAAAAGGCATGAGACTATCGTTGAAAAAGGCGCAGGGCTCGGTATTGATATTCCGGACGAAGCCTATATCAAGGCGGGGTGTAGGATCGGTTCGCGCGAAGAGGTTTATAATTCCGACCTGGTAGTTCGCATAAAGGAGCCCAACTTTGAAGAGATTGAGATGATGCGGCCTGGCGCGATCATCATGTCCATGATGCATATCCGCTGCCAGCCGAAACTGGACGAGGCGCTGCATAAACAGAAATTAATAGTGATCCCGCTGGAAAACCTGAAAGATCCGGTCGGAAGAAGAAAGGTGGATGCGGTCGAAGACGCCGGCCGGATAGGCATGGAATATGGGTTTAAACTCTGGGGGCAGGATCCCGCGACCGCTACCGTGAAGATCATGGGATACGGCAATGTTGCCATGGGCGCCATCCGCTGCGCGGCACGTAAGTTTGCCAAAGTCGAAATACTGAATAAAAACAATTTTCTCGAAATGGAAAAACATATCCCAGGTACCGATATCCTGGTGGACGCTATCAACCGTCCTTATCGCAGGGAGGTCGAGCAAGAACCCTATTTTGTCACTCGTGAGATGCTGAAGCTTCTCAAGCAGGGATCGGTCATAGTCGACCTGGTCTCCAACCCCGAAAATCACGCTCCTGTGGAGACTATGCGCCCGACACATCTAGGTAATCTGCACTATGTGGTCGACGGCATCTATCACACTTCTTGCTGGGGCTGGCCCGGCCTGGAGCCGAAGAAAATTGCCAAAAGGTATAGTCTCCAGACCGTACCTATCCTTAAAGACCTAGCGAACAAAGGTCTTGATAAATGTTCCCTTCAGACCAGGGCTGCCGTATTATATCCTGAAAATAAATGGGTGTAGCAGGATAATGAAATATAAGAATTGTAAACGATATTGCAACTTTACCTTTACAGAATAGGTATTTAATATGCGCAAAAAGAGAATTTTGTTCGTATACCCCTCTTCATACGATAAAGAGAAACGTTTGATCAAGAGCAGGAAGTCTTTTGTCCCATCCCGCACACTCCCTTATCTAGCGGCCCTTACGCCGGATCGGTACGAAACGAGTATCATAGATGAGTTAGTAGATAATCTGAATTTTGATGAAGAGTTTGATCTTGTAGCGTTTACCGGCATGTTGTGCCATATACCGCGGGCCATAGATATCGCAAGAGAATTTAAGAAGCGCGGGATACCCTCTATTATAGGAGGCGTAGGGGCATTCGCCCTTCAAGATATGATAGAGAAGAGCGATGCCTTCAATTGTCTTGTTATAGGTGAGGTCGATAGATCATGGGAGGCCATCCTGGACGATTTTGACCGCGGAAGGCTAAAGAGGCGTTATGAATGTACCGCTCACCCGGAACTCGCGGCTCTTCCCGCGGCCCGCTTTGACCTGCTCAATCGAAAGAAATATACCAGGTCTTTCGCGGACTGGAGAAACCCCGTTATACCGATCGAGACCTCCAGGGGTTGTCCGCACAATTGTAACTTTTGTCTTGTAACTCGCTTTTTTGGCAAGAAGATGAGATATCGCCCCGTTGACGAGGTAGTAGAGGAGATAAAATATCAGGGGGCAAAGTTTATCTTATTTACGGACGACAATATTGCCATCAATCCGGCGCGCGCCCGGGAATTATTTCTGGCTGTGAAGCCACTAAAGATTCAGTGGATGGGCCAATTCGAGACCAGTGTTGTTAGGCATCCTGAGCTATTACGCCTCGCTGCTGAAAGCGGTTGTCGCACCGCCTTTGTAGGGGTCGAGTCGCTTCTTTCTGATAATCTCCATTCCGTCAATAAGCCCAGCAGCGCAAGAATAGATTTTGAAGATATTGTCAGAGGTTTTAAAGAAGCCGGCATAGACCTATTTTCCAGCCTTATATTCGGTATAGACTATGATACGCAGGATGCTATCAAGCAGACTATCGATCGGATGATCAGGAGCAATGTAGATGCTATAATCCCATGGATGCTTACTCCGGTACCCGGAACGCCATGTTATGATGACTACAAGAGCCAGGGCCGTCTAGTCCACGAAGATTATTCCTCTTATGATTGCTGGCACGCGGTCATAAACCCAAAAAGAATGACATTAAACGAACTTGAGAGGTCTTTCTGGCAGGGGCTGAGGCGTTTTTACAGTTTGCGTTCTATCTTGCTGCGGGCATGGCGCGGCAAGCAATGGAGTATGTCATGGTTTCTATGCAGCCTCTATTTTCGCCATCAGGTCTACAAGGGCCTCCATCCGTTTGCAGGGAATGCGTAAGAAAATAATAGTTATATACAATGCTGCCTACTAGTGTTATGATGGATCATCATGACACTAGCACAACACCAGACAAATGCTTCTTTTTACCACCTCGGGATCGCCCCAAAAATCCTGGATATACTGGATCGGATGAAGTTTACGATCCCTACGCCGATCCAGCATAAAGCCATACCCATTGCCATAGAAGATAAGGATATTATAGGAGTCGCGCAGACCGGCACCGGCAAGACACTCGCCTTTGCTATTCCAATTATGCAGCGCCTCTCCCAGGGAAAGGGCCGCGCGCTGGTCCTTGTACCCACTAGAGAACTTGCTATTCAGGTTAATGAGGCATTTCAGAGGATCGCCCCGCCGTTTGGTATAAAGACAGCTGTCATTATAGGCGGCGCATCTATGAATCTCCAGCTAAAGGCACTAAGAAGAAACCCGCGTGTCCTGGTGGCTACCCCCGGGCGCCTTGTCGATCACATGGAGCGCCGCACGGTCCTTTTGGCCGATGTAAATGTCCTGGTCCTGGATGAGGCGGATCGTATGCTCGACATGGGATTTTTGCCCCAGATCGAGAAAATTATTAAATTTATTCCGCGAAACAGGCAGACTATGCTTTTTTCCGCAACCATACCGCCAGAGATCGTGAGAATGGCAGCCGCGCATATGAGGCTCCCCGTACATGTTGAAGTCGCCCCCTCAGGAACTGCCGCGGAGCGCATTATACAGGAAGTCTTTATTGTTAAGAACAACTCTAAGAGGCAGCTTTTAATAAAACTGCTCGATCGCTATCACGGCCCAGTACTTATCTTTTCCCGGACAAAAATGGGCGCTAAAAAGATCGCACGTGGTTTGCAGCAGATGAATCGCAGGGCTGCTGAGATCCATTCAAACCGTTCACTCGCCCAGAGAAAAGAGGCCCTGAATGGTTTTAAATCAGGAAAATATAAGATACTTGTCGCCACTGATATCGCTGCCAGGGGTATTGATGTTACAGGTATAGAGCTTGTTGTAAATTATGATCTCCCGGATGACACTGAGAATTACGTACACCGTATTGGCCGCACAGGCCGCGCGGGGCACGAAGGGCGCGCTATATCTTTTGCGACACCTGAGCAGGGCAGCGATGTAAAGAACATTGAAAAACTCATTAAGACGGCCTTGCAAATAGTAGAACACCCTGAATTCCCAAAAGAAAGATTTATCGAAGGGTCAAATTATCACCAGGGCTCAAGGCCATACCAAGGAACACGCAGACCCCGCAACAGATTTCACGGACGCAGTCACCGCAAGTATCGCAGCCACAGATAGTATAAACACTAGCCACATAGGACACGTCTTATACCACTTAATCTCTTGACATTAAACCACTTATGTTATAACCTATTAATCGA
>JAZFTF010000041.1:0-5553 GCA_036446495.1 Candidatus Omnitrophota bacterium
CCTTTTTCGAAAAGGCTCTCGATGTAAATGTGTTCTTGCCAGATAATGGTCTGGGTGTAGAACCCGGCATATACGGCGTACCTATAGACGTTACCACCATACAGTTCTTGTATAATAAAGACCTCTTCCGTAAAGCCGGTCTCGATCCTGAAGATCCACCTGACACATGGGAAGAGTTTTTAGAGGCGGGAAGGGCCCTCAAGTCCGCGGGGATTTCGGGTTTCGTAAGCGGATGGGGTGAGATATGGATGATAGATTGTTTCGCGTCTAACTACGCCATGAATATCATGGGAAAAGATAAGGTCGTCGCGACTATCAGGGGGGATGTCCCTTATACCGATCCCGACTGGGTCAAGGTATTCAGTCTCTTTAAAGAGATGGTCGACGAAGAGATATTGGCCTTAGGCATAGTGACGATGGTCAATAAGACCGCTGAGCAGATATTTGCCAATGGTAGAGCCGCTTTTGCTTTCAACGGTTCATGGTGTGTCAATGTTTACAGGGGTATGAACCCCAACCTGAATTACGCGGCTATAATGCCGCCTAAGGCTAACGAAGAGAACCCTATGTATATATGGGGAGGCGCGGGCGCCTCGTTTATCGTGAACAACAAGTCGCCCAACAAGGAAAAGGCCATAGAGTTTCTAAAGTGGCTTACAGCTGAAAAGCAACAGATATATCTTTCAAAAGAGACGAACAATCTTCCCGCGAATAAAAAGAGCTTGGTGGACCTGCCCAATATACTTTCGCAATTCGCGGATGATATGGACAATACCACTCACCCGAATGTCCTGCCCGTAAATGAGTATTCTCAAGTACTGGAGTTCTTCACAAAAGGCATCCAGTCTATAATAATAGGTGAGAAGACGCCTGAAGAGGTGGCCCGGAAGGTGCAGGAGGTAAAGGTCAGGCGCATGGAGTGGACCAAAAAGAGAGAAGAGAGGAAAAAGGCGCAGAGGCGGCGATGAAGAACGGATTGAGCAATATCAAGATAGGGGAGACTTTTCAGAACTATCTCTTTATTTTGCCGGCGCTTTTACTTTTCGCGACTTTCTATATCTACCCTGTCTATAAGGTATTCGAACTGAGCCTCTTCGAGTATGACGGCATTACCCCGGCTAAGTACTTTGTGGGTTTGGGCAATTTTGCGGAGGTGTTAAGCAGTAAGATATGGTGGACCTCCATGTGGAACGCCACTTACATAACAATACTCGCGCTCACATTCCAGAACGCCTTGGCGCTTATATTGGCGCTAATAGTGGATAGAGAGATAAGGGGGCAGAAGTTCTATAGAGTGGTCTTCTATCTTCCTCCGGTCCTTTCAGGAATAGTCATAGGCCTTATATGGAACTGGATATATGACGGCAATTACGGGCTTCTCAACCACTGGCTTACAAATATCGGGCTCGGAAATCTCGCACGCGCTTGGCTTGCGGACCCAAAAACGGCCCTTACCTGTGTGGCGGTCATACATATGTGGCGCGGGTTTGGCTGGGGGTTCATAATACTCCTTGCGGGGCTCCAGAGCATACCGCGCGAGCTTTATGAGGCGGCCAGGATAGACGGGGCAGGCAGTTGGGATATATTCTCAAAGGTTACAGCTCCCCTGATGATACCCGTATTTGTGCTGGTAGCCGTCCTTACCGTACTGGGTACGATGCAGATATACGACCTTATCGTCTCTACTACAGGCGGCGGCCCTGGCTACCATACAGAGGTGCCTATTACAAGGATACTCGCGGCGATGATAAGCTCATCGCGGTTCGGTTACGCCTGCGCGCTAGGCCTGGTCTTCGGGGTGATCCTCCTTGTAGCCTCGATGGCACAGCTCAATATGTCGAGAAAACTAAAGCAGACATAATATGAAGAATATGAGAATAGATAAATATATTGCCCGGAAACACTTAAAAGGTTTCATGATGCATTTTATACTCATCTCCGTGGCCATCACATGTTTATTTCCTCTAGTGTGGATGTTCTCATCGAGCCTCAAGACCCAGGATACGATATTCTCCAATATGAATATATTTGTTGCGAACCCCCAATGGCATAATTATACAGAGGCCTGGATGAAGGGTAACTTCGGCGCTTACTTCTTCAATAGTGTTCTTTACACGACGTCCGTAGTGACCGGTGTCGTCCTTATTTCAAGCCTGGCGGCTTTTGCTTTCGCCAGGCTTAGATTTCCCGGAAGGAATATACTCTTCTATATGTTCCTCATAACCATGATGATACCTATACCGGGAAGTTTTATAGCTCTATATGTTCTCTTAAATAAACTCAATCTGATAAACACAAGGCTCGGTTATATCTTGCCGCAGATAAATGCCGGTCTCGCACTGGCCATATATCTCCTAAAGACCTTTTTCGAGGAGTTACCCAAGGACCTGGAAGATTCAGCCAAGATAGACGGCTGCGGAAAGTTCGGCGTCTATTGGCACATAGCCATGCCTCTCGCAAAACCGGCCATCGCCGTAATAGTGGTCTTTAACGCTATGGCGGTATGGAACGAGTACCTTCTCGCCATGTTGATGCTATCCAGCAAATCGCTCATGCCCTTACAAAGAGGGCTTATGGTCTTCCAGGGGGCACATATTACAAAGTACCCGCTCCTTATGGCAGGCATAACGATAACTGTAATACCTATAATAGCGGTCTACCTTATAATGCAGCGCCACATAATAACAGGCATAACGGCTGGCGCTGTCAAAGGTTAAAGAGACAAAAATATCATGAAGAGACTTATATCATTCATAGTATTGACGGCCTTTCTCTCGTGCCAGACGGCCGCCTACGGCCAGCAGGCGGTGAGTTTTCCGTCATCTGCCATGCCCAATCTAGAAGGACCCCAGAGAAAGATCAATGTCTATAAAGTCGTAGATCCCGAAGTCAACGGCTATAGGCATGATAGAGATAGCGCTATGTCAGAAGCGATCATAGAGGCCGAGCTTAAAGAGATAGATGAGAGAGAAGCGAGAAAGAGACAGGAGAGGCTCAAAGGCCCGATGAGAGGGAAGAGGGAAGAGAGGATCATAAGGAGATCCGGACGGGAGAGAGCATCAAGGATGGAAGGGTCCTTTGACTCAGGCCAAGAGGATGGCGCCGAGAGCAAGAGACGTTTAAAAAAGATAAAGGTAAGGGGGAATATACCCAAGAACGCCGATCTCGGGGAAGGCATAGTGAGAAAGATCAACGAAAAGATATACCCGGTGAAGATAAGCGGTGACTACCAGATGTCCTGGGGCTATGACGATGGAGACGAGAATAATGAAGGCCAGAGGGGCATATGGAAGAGCGCGGACTTTAATGAAGCAAACCTCGTATATGTTCTCGATAATCAGTATATATTCGGCAGAGAGCGCGAAAATACATACGACAAGAGGATATTCAGCCGTTTTCGCATGAAGATCGAGACTGTAAGGAAGACCGGTTTTAATATACTCACCGAGACGGTAATAGACCCATGGAGCTTTGTCGGAAAGACCGACTCTATAGTGGTCACAGGCAGCGCTGGCAATCAGCTCCCGCTTCAGCTTAGATACTGGTCGAATACACAGAGCACGCTAGACCAGAGGGCTATACTCTCAAGCGGCGCAGATTTCGTCAATATTCCTAATATAGGGGTAAATGACGGTTCTACTCACCACACGAGGATAGCGAGCAGGTGGGCAGGGGAGATATTTGACATACCGCCCATGGATATAAACAGGGACTTTAGACCCATGAGGAAACTGGAAGTGAATTATACAAGCAACCCGCTTAATTTTAAGGTGTTTCCGCTGGCCGACCAAGACCATGCCTTCACTTCAGATGATCCCCTAATACTCTCTAACCAGCACACATACTGGGAGCCGAGTCCGTGGTTAAGATATTGGGACCCGGCTGTATATTACGGCCCTTCGAACGACTTTATGCGCGGCCAGTGGAGAGACGATATACCGTTCGAGTCCAGGGACAGCGATTTTAATTTTCTCACTCTATTAAGGGGTCTCTCATTCGAGTTCAATTACGAAGATTTTTATATAGGCGGCGCCACCGCGGCGCCGCTTACTCTTTGGCAGGATTACGGGAGTGTAAATAGCTTGCCCGGAGCTATACGACTAAAACAGAGGCTATTCGATGACAAGCGTACCTACGTAGGAGGAGTGTATACTTATAACTACGGTTTTGACGGCGGCCATCTTGATGCGTATAACCATGTATTCGGTATAGACGCCGGGTATGAGATACCGGATACCTTCTCATTTCGTGGTGAAGTCGCCTGGTCACACGATAAGCTAGACAACAATGGGAATGATCCCAATATCACAGACCTACAATCTAAAGGGTCTGCTGTAAAATTCGAGTCTAAGGGGGAGTTCTTCAAAGATAGAGGAGGCAACCCTCAATTGAGGCTAAGCTCAAGCTTTACCCATATGGGCGACGACTTCAGGCCCCGATTGTCCAACTACAGGAACACCAGATACGACGAATTCTGGGGCAAGCACATAAGCTTCGAGACAGTCGACCCCAACTTTGACGCCTTCCGCATAGGAACCGGTGTAGATGTCGGAAGGGATGTCTATCATTTTAGAATGGAGAATATGCTCTTCGAAGGCAAACTTAGATCTTTATATGATATGAGATTTGTAAGGGGCGATAATAGAAAAATAGAGGATGTCTATAGAGGAGAGATAACGGTAAGGCCGATCAAGAACGTTATAGGCAAGGCACTCCTCCGCTACCAAGACCTCCCCCGGACGACTTTAAATACCGACCCATTCATAATAAATGACTTTATCTCAAGGGATAACACAGACGATTTCATGCTAAATACGGATATTACACCCGGAGAGGACGCCGATGTCTGGACATGGTCCCTGGGCCTTCACTATGACCCCACTAAGTGGTTGGGCGTCGAGGGTATATATGAGCGCTCCAACGACTATGATACATTCCCAAACAGGGTCTTAAATGACGCGGGTTTTATGGATCTGGGGGATACCCGGGAGCTTCAATATTTCCTATATAGCCAGCCCCTTATAGCCGCGCCCCCATATCAACCTTATAATGTATATAAAGGGAGATTATATTATAGGCCATTCGATCGCCTTAGGACCAAATTTGAGTATGTCATAAACACCTTCAAGCACGCTACAGGCAGGGATGACAATATCAGCCATTGGGGCATAGAGGTGGATTGTGACATAACAGACAGGCTCACAGGTTCTTTTAAGTATATCCGCTCACAGGTGGTGGACCTCTTTATGCAGCAGCAGAGGCAGACAGACCTGCCTTATAACCATCATAACAATATATTCGCGGAATTAAGGTATAATATTAACAATAATAATACTTTTATCGTATCGTTCGGCGAGTTCTTCGTACCTACCCGTTATACCCCGGTACCCTGGATTTTGAACACTCTCGATACCCAGCGGATCGTAAGGCTCTATCTCAAAGGCAAATTCTAGCCAAAATAAGCACAAAAAGCGCATAAGTTAAATATGAAACAGCTAGTTTTTAGGTATTGACTTAATGTTTTTTACCATTATACTTATAGTAGATGCACAG
>JAZFTF010000042.1:0-6917 GCA_036446495.1 Candidatus Omnitrophota bacterium
GGCAGCTTGCTTAATATCTCTTTAGGATAACCGACTTTTAAGGCAAAAGCCTTCCCGACAGGAAAATTAAGCCTTGCGCAAGGGTCTTTTGCCACAAGGCTATATTTTTCATTAACCGCTTCCTTTATCTCATCAGGCGTCATATGCTCTAGCGGTTTTTTATTCATTCTGCAATACCTCAAAACAGGCGCTCTTACTTTATAATATTATCCTCGAGCCAATCAAAATCCTCCGCGAGGATCTTCTTAGCGACCTTACCTGAAAGCTTATCGGTATTATTGGTAACATCTTTAAACCGGCGCTTTATGCGGATCTTTGCCTGGCGGCAGTAGAGGTCGGCTAAGTCTACGCAATTTTCCGATTTTTCGCCTTTCTTAAGCAGGCTATCGGCGTAAGAACAGACGCAAGACATGGCAAATAAGTCTGTGCCTATATCGACGAAGCGGGTGAGTATATTCTGTTTATTGACGAGCTTCTTCTGATAAATTGCCATCTTATGAAATACATCCCTGGCCAGTTTTTTGGAGGCCTGTTTTACAAAGCGCGTGTGCTTCTTAAGGCGTTTCGCCTTATCAAGCTTTTCACCGCAAAGAGTAGGGAGCCATAACTTAGGATACCATAATGCGTATTTAATACCCGCCAGCAATGCTATTTTTATCTTTTCACCTATAGGGGCCTTGGGGCTAAATAGCTTTGCTATTATCTTTAGATGAAAGTCCAGCGCTTCTCTCGCTATAAAGAGGTGCATTATCTCGCTTGAGCCTTCGAGTATCGTATTCACTCTCATGTCACGAAATGCCCTTTCTACAGGAAAATCTACCTTGCCCCTGCCTTTTAGCGAAGGGGCGGTCTCATAACCGCGCCCGGCTCTTATCTGCATAACATCATCCAGGATCGTCCATGCCTCTTCAGTGCAGAAGAGCTTAGCCATAGCGGCCTCTATCCGTATATCAAACCTCTTGTCATCGGCCATTGAGGTTACAAGCCATGTCACCGCGTCCATGGCGAAGACTGTGCTGGCCATCTTAGATAGCTTTGACGCGATCGCCTCATGTTCGCCTATTGGTGAGCCCCACTGCTTTCTCTCCTTTGCCCATTTTCGCGATACATAAAGAGACCATTTACTCGCGCCTGTTACAAGCGCGGGCAGGGTTAGGCGCCCCGTATTAAGGGTAATAAACGCCAGTTTCAAACCTTCTCCCTCTCCCATTATTATATTTTCTTTGGGCACTTTGACGTTTTTAAAACTTAGGATACCGTTCTGGATAGCGTTTAGCCCCATGAACTTGCACCGGTATGTCACTTCAAATCCCGGTGTATTGGTCTCTACGATAAAGGCGGTTATCTGCTTCTTCTCTTTGCCGCCTACCATCTTGGGCGGAGTCAGCGCCATTACTACCAGTACATCAGCAATATTTCCGTTTGTGCACCAGAGTTTCTCGCCATTTATTATATAGTGCTTGCCATCTTCAGTAGGTGTAGCGATGGTCTTTAACATCCGCGGGTCCGAACCGGCATAAGGTTCTGTAAGGGCAAACCCGGATATAGCGTCTTTAGCGAACCTAGGCAGGTATTTTTCTTTCTGTTCTTTTGTGCCAAAGAGTATGAGCGGCTGTGGCACGCCTATGCTCTGATGCGCGGAAAGAAGCGCGGCGGTAGAACCGCAGTATGTCCCTACAAGATGTATGAGCCTGCTGAAATTCGTCTGACTAAAACCCAATCCACCATACTCCTTCGGTATCTTGACCGAGAACATCCCCATATCGAATAGCCCTTTGATGACTTCATCGGGTATCTCTCTTGTCTCGTCTATCTTATCGGGATCTATTTTCTCTTTTAAGAACGGTTCTAGTTTCTTAAGATACTCGTCGGCTTTTTCCTTTTCTTCTTTCGTCTGTTCCGGGAACGGGTGGATCAGCTTCCATTCCACGGCGCCCTGGAACAAACGCGCTACAAAACTCGGACATCTCCATTCCAGTTCGCGTGAATCCTCGGCCAGTTCAAAGGATTCCCTCTTCTCTTTGCTCATTTTTTTGTCAAAAAGGCTCATATTGCTACCTCCGGTATTTTAATCGTAAAATTTCTTATTCTTATCCGCTTTATCTAATAAATAATTGCATGGTCCGAAACGTTCGTGGCCAATCTCTTTCTCAAATCCTTTTAGGTCCTTTACGATATTGTCCAATCCAACAGAATCAGCATATCTTAGCAGTCCCGCGTGAAAAGGCGGGAATCCTGTCCCCATGATCATGCCTATGTCTATAGTCTGGGGCCTGTCGGCTACTCCTTCTTCCAGGCACCTGGCAGCTTCATTTATCATGACATAGATCAGTCTCTTACGCACAGCTTCATCCGATACCGTCCTTTTAGCGGAAGGCTCTACAAGGCTGTAGACATCCGGATTCGGCGCCTTTACCTTTTTTCCTTTATGAATATAAAACCCGCGCTTCATCTTTTTTCCGTAGAGGCCCTTGTCTTTGACCTTCTTCAGTATGGAAGATACCTCCATCCTGCGTCCGTAAGAATCTTCCAGTATCTTTGCCACTTTTACGCCTACATCGATACCGATCTCGTCCATAAGATCGATCGGGCCCATAGGCATACCGAATTTTAGGGCTATCCTATCTATATGATCCATCCTTATCCCCTCTTCCATCAAAAAACCCGCTTCGTTTAAATAAGAGAGGAGTATCCTGTTTATAAGAAAACCAGGCACATCCTTTACCACGATCACTACTTTGCCTAGCTTTCTCGCAAACGCTATTACTGTCGCAAGGGCCTGCTCGCTGGCCTTGCTGGACCTTATTACCTCGATCAATGGCATCTTGTGAACAGGATTGAAAAAATGAAGCCCCACTACCCTTTCCGGCATATTGGTAGCTTCCGCCATATTTATGATCGGGAGCGAAGAAGTATTCGTGGTCAATACTGTTTTGGATGAGACGACCTGGCTAAGCTCTTCAAATACCTTCTTCTTTATATTTAGATCTTCGACTACCGCCTCAATAACAAGATCGGTATTCTCAAAACCTTTATATGTGATCGTTGGAGAGATCAGACCGAATTTAAAATCAGCAATAGGCCTCTTGAGCTTCCGCTTCTTTACAACGTAATTAAATAGTCCGTTTGCCGTCTTGAGGGCATGGCCTATGGCCTCATAGTTAATATCCTTTATCCTGGTCGGGATATCCCTAAATGTCGTCAGCTGCGCTATACCGCCGCCCATAACGCCCGCGCCAAGAACGCCGCATTTATTTACCGCGGCGGGTTTAATATTAGGGTCGACCCACGGCAGCTTCTTGTATTCTTCAAGGAGATAAAATACCTTTATAAGGTTCTTCGATATCTCTGTTATGGCTAATTCACTGAATACTTCGCTTTCTATTAGAGAGCCCTTGTGAACATTTCCTCCATAGGTACGTTTTATTGCTTCGATAGCTTTAATTGGAGCCGGGTAGAATCCTTTTGTCTTTTTAAGGACTCCTTTCTTAGCCTGGTTAAATACTATTGCTCTGCCTATAGGCGTATCTTCGAGAAATGATAAAAGAAACTTCTTTTTCTTCTTCCGCTTTATTCTAACACTGCCGTCAAGAATGCCTTTAGCAAATTCTACCGATCGTTCGATGAGTGTTACCTCAGGAAAAAGCCTATCAACCGCGCCGCATTTTAAAGCGTTCTTATCGGATATTACCTTGCCGGGAAGTATCATGCCGAGTGCGGCGGTAAGGCCTATTAACCTCGGCAGCCTTTGAGTCCCTCCAAAGCCGGGAATTATCCCTAAGTTTACTTCGGGAAGGCCTATCTTGACCTTATCGCTAAAGCTAGCTACCCTATATTTGCAAGCGAGGGCGAGTTCAAACCCTCCGCCCAGGCAAGCTCCGTTTATAACCGCTACGGTTATAAGGTCGAGCGCCGCGAGCCCGCTTAAGATCTCTTTACCCTTCTCGGATTTTTCTTTCGCCTTATCTCGTATGGTAATATGCTCTATCTCTTTTATATCGGCACCGGCAATGAAGATGCCTCTCTTTTTACTCGTAATAATAAGCGCCTCGACTTCTGTCTTGGGCATACCCTTTAATTTGCTGATCACATCGGATAATTCACGCATTGTAGGGGCATTAAGTACATTTACCTTGCTATCAGGCTGGTCAAATTCAAGTATTGCTATCTTGTCGGTTATCTTTAGATTTAATGCTTTCATCTTTTATCTCTCCAGGATTACCGCGCCGCCCTGTCCGCCGCCTACACACAGTGAGGCCAGGCCGAGTTTGACATCTCTTCTCTTCATCTCTTTTAACAAAGTCAGTAAAAGTCTTGAGCCTGTTACGCCTACAGGGTGTCCGAGAGCTATCGCCCCGCCGTTTACATTGAGCTTGTCTATATCTATCTGGCCCGTGGTTTCCTCAGGAAAAGAATTCTCTTCGGCAAACTTTTTCGAGGCCAGGAGCTTCATAGTCGCCAGCACCTGTACCGCAAAGGCCTCATTTATCTCTATCAGCTCCATCTCTTTTAATTTAAGGCCGGCTTTTTTTAAGACTGCCGGTATCGCATACGCGGGTCCGAGTCCCATCTTGGCGGGTGATAATCCGCAATAATTGTAGTCACGGATATAACCCAGCGGCTCATATCCCATCTTTCGAGCGCGTTCTTCATCCATGATAAGCAGCGCGCAAGCGCCGTCTGTTACCTGACAGGCGTTGCCCGGAGTAACTGTGCCTGTATACCTGTCGAAGATCGTCTTTAATTTAGCCAGCGCCTCCATGTTCTGATTTTTTCGCGGTCCGTTGTCGTCTTCGATCACATTCTTGAATTTGGGCGGAAGACTGTATGGAACTATCTCTTCTTTAAGTTTCGCCTGGGCGGCTGTGGCCCTCTGGTGGCTCATAACAGCGAATTCATCCTGTTCTTCTCTGGTTAAACCGAATTCTTTGGCCAAAACTTCTGCCGTCTGCCCCATATTTAAACCACAGACCGGATCTGTGAGCCCTAGCATAAGGCCGGATATAGGTTTTAAGTATCTCGGCTTTATGCTTAAGATCTGTTTAAGCTTCTCAGGGAGGCTCTTTGCCTTGTTTAGCTTTAAAAGTATATTCGTGATATCTTTACCTAGGACGAGCGGCATGTTAGACATCGACTCCGCGCCGCCTGCGATGACTATCTTGTCCATCCCGAGCCGTATCTTCTCCGAGGCGCTTGTAGCCGACTCAAACCCCGACGCGCAGTTCCTGCTCACCGTATACGCCCTCTTCGCTTCCGGTATGCCCGCAAGAAGGCTGATCACCCTGGCAACATTCGCGGCTTCTACAGGCTGGGCAACCGCCCCTATAATGACTTCATCCACTAAATTCGGGTCGAGATGCGTTATCTCCATAAGCTCGCGTACGCAGAACGCGCCTAATTTATGCGCAGGGATATCGTCAAAGAGCGTCCACGCCTTTATAAATGGTGTCCTTATCCCTTCAACAATAGCTATTCTTCCCATGTTAGACTCTCCTGTTATAATTTGGGCCGTTTATCTATGATCTTTTTCGCCTTAAGGGCCGTCTCTATCTCTATCCTGTTCTGGATCTCCTCACTCGAGGTAAATTTAACCTGGTTAAAAGAGATCTCTGTTTGGAGAGAGACCTCCTGCTTTAACCGCGCCGTAAACTCATCCTTGTTTAGATCGTAAAGAAGGTTTACATAAAGGATCAGTTGATCGACCTCATAAGGATCATTATCCTTCTTTATTATCTCTATCTGCCAGTCATCTATCTCTTCTATATTATCCAAAAGATTCTCCAGCTCGTTTAGGTTGACAAGTGTGCCTTTTATCTTAGAAAGCTGAACGTTTTTTATATTAGAGGCCCGTACAATGTCGCTGGATATCCTGGGCATCGTCCTACCGCAATGCGGGCACGGAGAATGGGTGATCCCGCCTTTTACAAGATCTCCCGTACGATAACGCAAAACGCAACTACCCCTTGCGTCTATACCCGTGTAAACGATCTCTCCGTCTTCGCCTTCAGCCTTGACCTCACCCGTAGCAGGGTCGATCACCTCTAGGATCTCCTTATCCGGATATGTATGATAACCGCTTGATATTTCTATAGTCGTTGGGCACTCGACCCACGCGCAACGCGATTCAGTAAAACCGTATGTTCCCAGGACCGTTATGTCGTGGGCGCCCATCTGGGCGAGGAGCTTTGAGATCTTCTTTTTAAATCCTTTTGGTACGCGGCTCGCGCCTAGGGTGACTCTGGTCAGGAAGCTTAGATCCAATTTCCTGTCTCTTGCTATCTTTAATATATGGTAGATATAGCTTGGGACACCGATCAAGAATTGCGGTTTTACCTTAAGGATAGAACGTATATTTCCTTCCGTACCCAGTGTCTTGCCTCCGCCCGTGCTCAACATGAATATGTTGGCCGAAAGACCGGCAAAGACGGTCTGCCAGAAGGCCAGATGCGGTGCATAGGGAAAGGCGTTCACCACTTTACTGTCACGCCTGATATCGAGTATCTCTATGATCCTCTTTCCATAGATCTTAAGATTCTCAATATCGTATCCCGTGTATATAAATGATATAGGCTTATTTGTGGTCCCTGCGGTTGCGGTAAGAAAAACGGGCCGGTATTCGTTTTCCAGGCGTTCTTTTCCTTCTATTAAAAGCTTGATCAATTTGGCCTTGGGGAGATACTTCTTAATAGACTCTTCCGTGGGTCTTAAAAAAAACTCACGGCTCCGGTCGATAATATCTTCCTCGGGCGGTCCCAGAAAATCGGCCTTTGAGGTAAAAGGTATCCTCTTGAGATCTTCGACAGTCCTTATATCATCAGGCTTTATCTTGTTTTTATCGAACAACCTGCGATAATAAGGGCTGAAAGGATAGAGCTGGCGGGTTATAAAATAACGCAGCTTCTTATCCTGCAGGCGTC
>JAZFTF010000043.1:0-3990 GCA_036446495.1 Candidatus Omnitrophota bacterium
AGCCTCCTGCCTTCTTAATTTTCGCAAGGAAACGGCGCCTACCGGGATATAAACCAGAACAGAAGAAACGATATATTCTTCAATACCGATGTCGCTGAGAATAATATAAAGATATTTATAGACGCCTTGCAGCTCGACGGATTCAACCCCCTACTGTTAAAAGGGTACTCGCTCCATATACGCGACAGAAATACGCTAGACGATATACTCAAGAAATACATAAAGGATGTGGATGGGCGCGAAAAGGTCAAAGGGCTCCTGGGTAAAAGTTTTACCCCCGGAGAACTTTTATTGTACCTTGAAAAAGAGGGCATAAAACCGCGAAGGGCGAGAGGGCTTTTCCTGGCAGAGATACTAGCCGTTTCTTCCAAAGAAGCTGTGTTTTCTCCGGGCGAAGGATACTGGATAGACCACTGGACCTACAATCTCGATCTCATTGAGAATTACCTGGCCCTCTATCCGGAAAAACTCAAGGAGCTCTTATACAGAAAAAGGATATTCACCTTCTTTGATACGTGGAACCGCGTCGTGACGCGCTCTGAGAAGAACGTCTATATAAACGGCAAGGTCCGCCAGTTCGGCTCGGTCGTAGAAGATGAAAAGAAGAAAGAGACGATCCTCTCGCGCAATTACGCCCGGCACCAGGTAAGGACAAAGCACGGCAAGGGGCTCCCCTACCGGACATCTCTTCTAATCAAACTCATCAATCTTATGGCGAACAAGATGGCATCGCTCGACCCATCGGGCATAGGCATAGAGATGGAAGCGAATAAGCCCGGCTGGTGTGATTCACTTAACGGCCTACCCGGCATACACGGCTCATCGACGTGCGAGACGTCTGAGCTTAAGCGCCTGGTGCTCTTTTTAAGTGCGTGCTTCGAGGACCTCGGGATGCCCGGGAGCGCCAAAATAAAGATGCCCAAAGAGATGGCGGAGTTCATAAAGGGCCTTTCCTGCCTTCTCTCCGAAGACGCCAGTATAAACTTAAGGAATAAAGATTTTATATATTGGGACAAAAGTACCTCTTTAAAAGAGGATTACAGGAGCCGCGTATGGGCAGGTCTTGGCGGCAGAGAGAGCGGCGTAGCCGTTAAAGACCTAAGATACCTTCTCTGCCTATCTTCGAAAAAACTGGATAGCGCACTCTTAAAGAGCCTCGACAGCAAGACCGGCATACCGTACACTTATCTATTTCATGAAGCGGTGAAATATCAGTTCATAAAGGCCAGGAATAAGCGTCTTCTCAACTCAAAAGGCCAGCCCCTGGTAAAGGTCCTTTCATTTAAGCGCGTCTGTGTGCCGTATTTCTTAGAAGGGCCCGTCCACTTTATGAAGGTCCTGGACAATGACGAAGAGAGAAGGAGCCTGCATGCAGCCGTTAGAAATACCGCCTTATATGATAAAAAGATAAAGATGTACAGGGTAAACGCGCCATTAAAGGGGATGCCGAACGAACTCGGCCGCTCTATGGTATTTACACCCGGATGGCTCGAGAACGAATCGATATTCCTTCATATGGAATATAAGTATCTATTGGAGCTCTTGCGTGGGGGGCTCTATGACGAGTTCTTCAAAGATATAAGAAATGCCCTCGTCCCATTCATGGATCCTGAAGTCTACGGGAGAAGCGTCCTGGAAAACTCCTCATTTATAGCCTCGAGCGCTCATCCGGACAAGGAGATGCATGGAAGAGGCTTTGTCGCCAGGCTCTCCGGGTCGACGACAGAGGTCCTCTCCATGTGGACCACCATGACCCTCGGCAAAAACCCTTTTCGCCTGGATGAGAAAAGAAGGCTTATAGCGACCTTCGAGCCGGCCCTTCCCGAATGGCTCTTTACAGAACAGGAGTCTAAGTGCCCCTTCTCTTTCGGCAAAGATGCCTCGCGCACGATAACCATACCCAAAAACAGTTTCGCTTTCGCTTTCCTTGGGAAGATCCTAGTGACTTACCATAATCCAAAACGCAAGAATACATATGGCAAGAACTCTGTAAAACCCGAATGGATCATCTTAAAATCTAACGGGAAAAGAGACATTGAGATTAGCGGGGGTGTCGTACCGCACAAATACGCGAGGCTTATGCGCGAGGGTAGATTTTCTCAGATCGAGATACATCTGGGCTAGGATCAGACCTGCTGGGTAGGCCTTTGGCCGGAAGATGTGACCGGCAAGAAAGAGAAGCCGTGTCTGCTTTAAAAAAGATCTTCTCTGCCCTCTCTATGTCTTTGTCAGTAGCGGCCCTTATATTTTCCAGCATTTTGCAGTGTTTGAACAATGATCTCTTGGATCGTCGTGTTCACCTTTTATCGCGGTCCTTTACAAAGAGAAGCGGGAATATGATATCGCTCACACAGCACGGTATCCATACCGCGAGAAAGAGAAATATGAATATGACAATATATTGCATCCGATCCACGCCCTGGCCCAACGCCATGATTATATGGAATAATGACGCCCAGGTACTCAGCAACACATGGCCGTAATGAGGGATCTTGGTCGAGGGCATAAAATACGCTATCGCGATACCCAGGAACGCCAAAGGGTTGACCAACCACCATTTCTCTATGAAACCTATATGGATACCCCTATTTGGCAACTTGAGCAAGGTCTCACCCAGGTAAGGGATGATCGAGTCGCTTAAAGTAGCTATGCCTACAGAACCTACATAACCGACAATAATGAGGACCCAAAGGTTGCACTTGCCTCTGATGCATTTGCTCCCAAGCTTTTCGCATGTGTGGAGCCTGTACATTGACGACGTTACAAGGGCGCTTAAAACAACATGGAACGGATGTAGCGTATAAAATATATTGAAAGATACATTCGACGGTATCTTTTGAAAGAACAGTATAACAACCACGCCGGTAAGCGCTCCGAATATTGTAAAAGGCGCATGCTCCTTTAGCTCTTTGTAGATACGCGCAAACATTCTTACCTCCTTTTTCTCGTTTTTAAGATCTCACGTCCTCATCCGGATATAGATCTAGCTCTTCTTCCATAGGTCAATAATCCTTATTAATACTACTTTATCATATAACCAACGCTTGACCTACTTCTACATTTATAAAATTATTTTTGTACCTATCTCTGAAGATCTCTTCTGCGTTCGGGCCTGAACAATGGGTAGCCCCTATTTTTTGTACTCCGGTCTTCTTGAACTCATCCGCGGCCTCATAAACAGCGGCCTTATCCGTATCCATGAGATGAAAACTTCCTAATACCGTGTATATATTCTTATTTGGGAAAGACTTTCTTATTGTGTTCACTATTTTAATAATACCGGGATGGGCGTATCCGGTAATGACTGAAACACCATTTTGCGTCTCTACCACAAGCGCTCCTTCAGGCATATATTCGCCGTCGTACTCACCGGCTATCTCCCTTGTGAAAAAAAACGCCTTTCGCGATCTCCCTGATCTCTTTTGCCTCTATCAGATTACCTTTTAATTCTTTGACACTCTCCTTAAATTTCATGCTGAAATTGGGGCTCGCGGTCTACGCGTGCCCTTCTTTATTCTTTAATAATTCCCAAAGGCCCCCGTATGGTCCCAATGGTCGTGTGAGATAACGACGCATTCTATCTTATCAATGTTCCACCTTGGCGATAACAGGACACCCTATTCCGGGGGCGCTGTCAATGATAATCCAATCGCTGCCTTTAGACTCTGTTAGCTTTTTCGCTTGATTCCTTACCAGCGAGACCAGCTTCCCTGAATTCTCTTCCGCATAACGCCAAACCCTGCGCCGTTCCTTATAGTAACATCCGAGGCGTCAAAAGCATCGTCACCATGTTCCTCTTTTAGCTCGCTCCAGAGCCTCTCCATCTCGCCACACTGCCTTATATCATCCAGGATTATATACTTGGGCTTGAGCTTGCTGCCATACATGCTTATATTATCTTTGGTGTGCTTGTATTCGTGGAGCGAGTCGATATAGAGAAGGTCTATCTCTCTATCAAAACATCCGGCTACCTTTTTCGCAGTGCCTATA
>JAZFTF010000044.1:0-6878 GCA_036446495.1 Candidatus Omnitrophota bacterium
GTAATGGTAGCACATCGCCCTTTGGAGGCGAGTGTCTAGGTTCGAATCCTAGCTGGGCAGCCACTAAATGATTAACGCCAAATCGTTCCAAGGGAAAAAACTGTTAGACAAAATAAGTGAGGCAGGATATGGCCAAAAAGATCAAAGCGGTGATATTAGCGGGCGGTTTAGGTACGCGGATGAAATCGCGCACCCCAAAGGTTCTTCATCCCCTAGGCGATAAACCCATGATAAGGCATATTGTCGATACCGTGAGATCTTCCGGCGTAAAAGATATTCTCTGCGTAGTTGGGCACGGGGCCGAACAGGTGGAGGGGAACCTTAAGGACGTCAAGACAGTGATACAAAGGAGACCATTGGGCAGTGGAGACGCGCTTGGCCAGGCTAAGGATACACTTAAAAATTTTAGAGGAGACATACTGGTCTTGTGCGGTGATGAACCTTTGATAAGGCGCCAGACACTCGAAAGGTTGATGAGATCACATACGAATGAAGATAATTTCTGTACGCTACTTACAACACATATGATGAACCCTACAGGGTATGGCAGGATACTCAGAGACGACAACGGCGAGATAATAAATATCATAGAGGAGACAGAAGCGTCGATATATAATAAGGCGATAGAAGAGATCAATGTTGGGGTCTATTGTTTCAAAAATGAAGGCCTCTTCTCATTTTTAAAAAAGATAAGAAATGAAAACAAAAAAGGCGAATATTTTCTTACGGATATCATACCCTTGCTGAAAAAGAAGGGTCTTAAAGTAGGTTCATACAAGACAGACGACCCCGATGAGGCGATCGGGGTCAACTCGAGAAGAGACCTGTGCATGGCTGAGAAGATACTGAGAAGAAGAACCGCGGATGAGCTTATGTATAAAGGTGTTACCATAACCGATCCCGATACCACATACATAAGCCAAGATGCCAGGATAGGAGAAGATACAACGATCTTTCCACATACAATAATTGAGGGGCGCGTCAAGATCGGCAAGGGGTGCAGGATCGGTCCATTCGCGAGAATACGCCCCGGGTGTGAATTGAAGGACGGGGTAGAGATAGGTAATTTTGTAGAGCTTGTCAGGACAAAGGTTGGCAGCAAGGCTAAGATAAAGCACCATACTTACTTAGGCGATGCCATCATCGGTAAAGACGTGAATGTCGGCGCCGGCACGATAACCGCCAATTATGACGGAGAAGAAAAATGCGTTACCCGTATAGAAGACGGCGCCTTTATAGGGAGCGGCACCATACTTGTGGCGCCGGTCAAGGTAGGCAGGAACGCGAAGACGGGTGCCGGAGCGGTTATTACCAAGAATCGCAATGTGCCGGCCGGATCGGTAGTCGTAGGAATCCCGGCGAGGATCCTTAAAGAAAGAAAAGGAGCACGAAAATGAGTAATGGCGAGATGATTTTATTTTCAGGAAACGGCAACAAGCTTCTGGCCAATGAGATCTGCGAAACCCTCAATATAAAGCTCGGGGACGCTACGGTCGAGAAATTCAGCGACAGCGAGACAAGCGTGAAGATAAAGCAGGATGTGCGCGGGAAAGATATATTTATCATCCAGCCCACATCTCCTCCGGTAAATGATAATCTTATAGAACTACTCATAATAATCGACGCCCTGCGCAGGGCGTCTGCTAGAAGGATAACGGCGGTCCTTCCGTATTATGGCTATGCGCGCCAGGACAGGAAAGACCAGCCCAGGGTTCCGATCACCGCTAAGCTTGTAGCCAATCTTGTCACTGTTGCAGGAGCGAATAGGGTCTTGACCATAGACCTACACGCGGGCCAGATACAGGGCTTCTTCGATATACCACTCGACAATCTATACGCGATAAATGTTTTTATAGATTATTTTTTGAACATGAAGATAAAGGATATCACGGTCGTATCACCCGACGTCGGTGGTATCAAGATGGCCCGCGCATACGCAAAGAGGCTCAGTGCCCCGCTCGCCATAGTCGATAAGCGCAGAAAGAGCGATAAAGATACAGAAGTGATGCATATAATGGGAGAGGTGGAGGGCAGAAACGTTGTGCTTATAGATGACATCGTCGCTACGGCGAGCTCATTGGTAGAGGCGGTAAACGCGTTAAAGAACCATGGCGCCAAAGATGTCTATGCCGCTATCGCGCATCCTGTATTATCGGGGCCTGCCATAGATAGGATAAAGAAGTGCCCTATAAAAGAACTCGTGGTTACAAACACTATACACATAGATGAAAAAAGACTTATCCCGCAAATAAAAGTCCTTTCGATAGCGGGGCTCATCGGGGAGGCGATCGTGAGGATCCACGATGAGAGATCTATAAGCTCACTATTTGACGAAGACTTTAAAACCTAGCGCAGAAAAGGAGAATAAGAGAAGATGGAACGCATAAAACTGGACGCCCAGATCAGGGAAGAGGTCAGGAAGAACAAGGTAAAGAAATTGAGAAAGCTCGATTTTGTGCCAGCATGCCTTTATAAAGAGGGAAAAGAGACCAAGAACATAAAAGTCGATAAAAAGTCTCTTTCTGAGGTGTTGCACACAAAGGCGGGTGAGAACGTTATCGTTGATTTGCTCTTAAGCGACGAGAAGACCAAGAACGCCAGGCCTGTCATGATCAAGGAGGTACAGTACCATCCCATAAAGAGCGAGATCCTCCATGTGGACTTCAATGAGATATCGCTTACCAAATCGATAGAGATAAAAGTTCCCATAGTGACTAAGGGCGACCCAGAAGCCGTGACGAAAGAGGACGGTACGATTGAACACGTCATGTGGGAGATCGAGGTCGAGTGTCTACCGACAAATATACCGGAGCAGATAGAGGTGCAGGTCGGTGAACTTAAGATAGGAGACAAGATACACGTAAGGGACTTATCTGCGCCCCCGGGCGTAAAGATATTGAGCGATCCTGAACAGACGGTCTTGAGCGCCGAGCCGCCGCATGTGGAAGAGGTGGCAGAAGAAGTGCCGGAAGAAGGAGAAGAAGGGACAGAACCTGAAGTCATAAAGAAGGGCAAGAAAGAAGAAGAGGAAGGCGAAGCGGCTGAAGGCGAGAAGGCCCCTCCTAAAGCGGAAAAAACACAGGAAAAAAAAGGGCAATAAAATAGCTATAAGCTATCAGTTGCCAGTAAAAAATTTTTAAGCTGAAGGCTGAAAGCTGAAGGCTGAAAGCTGTATATGAAGCTTGTAGTCGGCTTGGGCAACCCCGGATTTAGATATAGGGCCACCCGCCATAATATAGGTTTTATGGTCTTGGACAGGGTAGCTTCGCGCGCAGGTATAAAGATCAAGGATAAGTTATTTGGCTCTTTGTGCGGTAAAGGGAAGGTAGAGAATGAAGAGATCATGCTTGTAAAGCCCCTTACCTATATGAACTTGTCTGGGAAGGCCGTTTGTGAGGTTATAGATAAGAGAGGGGTATCTCTGGAAGACGTCCTGATAGTAATGGACGATATAGATCTCGAGCTGGGCAGGGTAAGGCTTAAAGATAAGGGTTCCGCTGGGACCCATAATGGCTTGCGCTCTATTATAGAGGAGTTGGGCATAGAAGGCTTCTCTCGACTCAGGATAGGCATAGGACCGAAGGCCGGAGAGGGTCTCTTAAGGGATTTTGTCCTTACGCCTTTTAGGCGTTCAGAAAAAGGGGCTCTTAAGGGGTCTATAGAGAAAAGCTCCTTATGCATAGAGGCCTGGGTCAAAGAAGGCAGCCGCGCCGCTATGAATCGTTTTAATTCTTGAATATGTATTAATTATGTGCTAATATAGGCTGACTCAAAGCCCCTCCGTACAGGGAGCTTTACTAAAAAAAGAACAGAGGCAGGGAGAAGAAAGTTATGAGAAGATACGAAGGGATGTTTATAATAAAACCGGATATGACCAAAGAAGATCTTGAGAAGACGGTAGATGCCATAGGTGGCACTATCGAAAAGAATGGCGGGAAGGTTTCAGCCACGCAGAAATGGGCGAGCAGGCAATTGGCGTATATCGTAAAGAAATATAGAGAAGGCGAATACTACCTATTTGAGTTTGAAGCAGAACCGAAGAAGATCACGACCATGTCGGACGCCTATAAGCTCAATGAGAACATACTGCGGGCCATGATCACTGCCAAGGAGAAATAAGATGGCTAACTTTAATAAAGTACTATTGATGGGCAATCTAACGAGAGATCCGGAGCTGCGCTATATACCGAGTGGGGCGGCGGTGGCGACTTTCAGCTTAGCCGTCAACAGAGTATACTCTACGCAGTCGGGTGAGAAGAAGAAGGATACCTGTTTTACCCGTGTAGTGGTATGGGGTAAGATAGCCGAGGTATGCGGCGAGTATCTCTCCAAGGGGAGCCCTGTATTCGTGGAAGGAAGGCTCCAAAGCCGCAGCTGGGTAAGCCAGGATGGCCAGAAGAGGAGCACTATAGAGGTTGTGGCGGAGAATGTCCAGTTTCTGAGGACAAAAGCCCAGGCAGCGGGCGCGGAACCTCCTGTGCAGGATGCGCAATCCGCCCAGGAAGGACCACCTGCCTACGAAGATATGAACCAGAGCAAAGAGGGGACGATCCAGAAAGAGGAGGCACCTTTTTAAATGCAGAAAAAGAGAGGCACATTCGATAAGAAGAGAAAAGGCAAAAAGACGCTTTTCAGAAGGAAAAAACCATGTAGATTCTGCACCGACAAGCAGGATGTGATAGATTACAAGGATACAGGCCAACTGCAGAGATTTATTACCGAACGAGGCAAGATACTGCCAAGCAGGATCTCCGGAACATGCGCTAATCATCAGAGGACCCTGGCAAAGGCGATCAGAAGAGCCCGCTCTATAGCGCTTATACCGTACATTGCGAATTACCGTTGAAAAAAAGAAACGCGTGAAGTGTCAAAGTGTCATATGAGAGCAAACAGGTGAAGTGTCAAAGTGTCATAAAAGATATTGTATTTCCGGCACTCTGATACTTTGGCACTATATATCGCAGGGAGGCTATAAAGATGCAAGTGATACTGCTAAAGGACATAGATCGAGTAGGCAAGGTGGGTGAGATCGTAAAGGTAAAGGACGGTTACGGAGCGAACTTTCTCATCCCCCGCAAGCTTGCCAAGAGAGTCACCCGCAACAGCGTCAACTTTCTGGAAGACGAGAAGAGAAAGGCCGGATTCAAGCTCAAGAGGATAAAGGGGCAGGCGGAAAAGCTCAAAGAGCGGCTGGAGAGCGCTTCATGTACGGTAGCGGTCACAGCGGGAGAGGATGAGAAGATCTTTGGTACCGTGACCAGTGAGATGATAGGCGACTCTTATAAACAGGAAGAGATCCAGATAGACAAGAAGCAGATCCAGATCGAGGACCATATAAACAAGCTCGGGGTTTATAATATAAAAATAAAACTGCATCCTGAAGTGACAGCCACGGTAAAGTTGTGGGTAGTAAAAAAATAGGATAATATGGTTCCGCTGCAAACGCAATTTAATAGCACTTCTTTAGAGAATTCACAAGTAGAGAAATCCCTCCCCCAAAGCGAAGAGGCGGAGATAGCGGTCCTTGGCTCCATGATAATAGACAGGGACGCCATAGCGATGGCTATACAGATGCTCGATCCGGACTCCTTCTACGCCGATGCCCACCGCAAGGTATTCATAGCGACGATCACCCTCTACGATAATAACAAGGCGGTCGATGTCTTGACGCTTGTCGAAGATCTTAAGAGAAGAGGCGAGCTCGAGAAGATCGGCGGAGCCAGCTATATAGCCGGACTCACAAGTGCCATCCCAACAGCGGCCAATATAGAGCACTACGCGAGGATAGTAAAAGAGAAGAGCGTATTGCGCAGCCTTATTACCACCTCCACTTCCATTATACAGGACTGTTATAGCCACAAGAGAGATGTCGATGAGCTCCTGGACAAGGCCGAGACTATGATATTCGACATATCTTCCAAAAAACACCAACAGACAAAGTCGATCCAGATAAAAGAGATAATAAAAGACAGCATAGAGCAGATCGACAGCCTCTACCAGAGAAAAGAGAGTATCACCGGGGTCCCGACCAGTTTTCACGAGCTGGATGTCATGACCGCCGGGCTCCAGAAATCGGACCTTATAGTTATGGCGGGGCGCCCGTCCATGGGTAAGAGTGCCCTCGCAACCTCTATAGCCGAGCATGCCGGTGTAGTCGAAAAGATACCCGTAGCGTTCTTCAGCTTGGAGATGTCGAAAGAACAGTTGGTTCAGCGAATGCTCTGCTCCCACGCCAGGGTCAACGCGCATAAAGTGAGGACCGGGTTTCTTTCCCAGTCGGATTGGCCGCGCCTTACTAACGCGGCGGGAAAACTTTCGGAAGCGCCTATATTCATAGACGATACGCCCGGGATATCATCACTGGAGCTCAGGGCCAAAGCGCGACGGCTCAAGGCCCAGCATGATATTCAACTTATAATAGTAGACTATCTTCAGCTTATGCAGGGGAACGGAAGGACCGAGAACAGGCAGCAGGAGATATCAGAGCTATCCCGTTCTCTTAAAGCGTTAGCGAGGGAGCTTAGTGTTGCTATTATCTCGATAAGCCAACTTTCCCGCGCGGTAGAGCAGCGCGCCGACCACAGGCCGCAGCTTTCGGACCTTAGAGAATCAGGGGCGATAGAGCAGGACGCCGATCTTGTGTTATTGCTTTTAAGAGAAGAGTATTATAATCCTACAGAAGAGAACAAAGGCATAGCTGAAGTCATAATAGCTAAACAGCGTAATGGGCCTGTGGGAAGTGTAAAACTGGCCTTTATAGCCGAATACGCAAGGTTTGAGAACATATCTTATAGGGAAGAGTGATATGACCCAGCCTATCCAAAAAAGTTTAATAAATATATACAGGATATATTGGGTGAAAGGATGGTCTGGGTGAA
>JAZFTF010000045.1:0-9310 GCA_036446495.1 Candidatus Omnitrophota bacterium
ATCCTAAAGATGCTTCGATAAGCCTATTTAAAGCGATGAGGGACCTAAAGAGTATTTCTAAAGAGCTGCACCTTCCTCTGCAATCAGGTTCCGACAGGATGCTTAAAGCGATGAGCAGGGGGTACGATTCAAAATATTACTTAGACCTTGTGAAATTTTTTAGGGAGATACTTCCGGGCAGGCCGATCACTACCGATATCATAGTTGGTTTTCCGGGAGAGACCGAGAAAGACTTCGAGGCTACAAAGAGGCTGTTAAGCGAGATAGAGTTTGGCGCCAGTTACATATTTAAATATTCCCCGAGGCCGCCCACTTTTTCATCCAAACAGGATGACGATGTACCTAAAGCGGTAAAGATGAGACGGCACAGAGAGCTTCTGGATATCCAGATAGCTATTTCTCGAAAAAAGAGAAAGAATAAGGAGATATCTTGAGAAGATATTTATTGATCATCTTGGTTTTGTCTTTTACGCTTTTTATCGCATTTGACGCCCATGCTATAAGCAAGAGGGGTGAGATGGCCGAGAAACTCTACCTCCAGGAGAATTACTCAAGCGCGGCCTATGAATGCGAAAGGCTCTTTCGTGAGAACGACGTCGTTGAGTTCAAGAGCGAGATAGCTTACCTGGGAGGTTTATGCTACCTTAAGCTCAAAAAGTTTTCGAACGCGAAGAAGTTCTTCGAATATGTATTGAATAACTCAGGTGACTCATTATTGTTGAGTGAGGCCCAGATAGGCATCAAAGCCGTGGCGAAAGGGTCACCGTCGATCACGACACCGTCATACTTCTCCGTACAAGTCGGCAGCTTCAAGGCCAAGAAGAACGCGTTGAGGCTCTTTAAAAGGTTTAAGAGGCGCAAGTATACTGTAAGGGTAACGGACGAGAAGGATGGCAGCGTTACTGTATATAAGGTAAAGATAGGCAGGTTTAAGACGAGGGATGCGGCCGTTAAATTCGCGAAGAAATTGAGAAAACAAGGGCACCAGACAATTATCGTATCATATTGAAATGGCAACTAAAGAGAAGATCATATTCATAGTAGGCCCCACCAGCGTAGGAAAGACAGCCTTCTCCGTAAGGCTCGCTAAGAATATATCCGGAGAGATAATATCATCCGATTCTATGCAGGCCTACCGCTATATGGATATAATAAGCCAGAAACCCACCGAAAAAGAGAGAAGAGCTGTTCCTCATTACCTTATAGATATACTGGATCCCAGAGAAGAGTACAGCGCCGCTAAATTTATCAAAGAGGCGTCCGGCTGCATAGAAAAGATAATAGCCAAAGATAAGATGCCTCTGGTTGTAGGAGGCAGCGGGCTCTATGTAAAGGCATTAATAGATGGCCTCTTCCCTGCGCCAAAGAAAGAGGTACGACTTAGAGATGGATTCAAAAAAGAAGCGGCAGAGTGCGGGGTAGTGTCTCTGCATAATAGATTAAAAGAGGTAGATCCGGTGGCTGCATCTAATATCCATCCCAACGATACGAGGCGAGTAATAAGGGCCCTCGAAGTGTTTCACTTGACGGGCAAGCCGATATCGGAACACAAGAAGAATACAAAGGGCATCAAGGACCTTTTTTGTATACATATATATGGCTTGACCAAAGACAGAAAGAGCCTGTATAGGAACATAGAGACGAGGGTCGATAGGATGTTCGAAGAAGGCCTGGTAGACGAGGTTGAGTTATTAAAGAGAAAGAGGCCCGGGATCACCGCGGGGGCGTCTTTAGGGTATAAAGAGGTCCTTGGGTACCTCAATAAAGAGTATTCGATCGAAGAGGCAAGGGAGCTTCTTAAGAAAAATACAAGGCGTCTCGCCAAGAAGCAGATGACGTGGTTCAATGCCGATAAACGCATACAGTGGATAGAGATCGATAAGATATCCGAAGAGACCGCGCTCGAGTTTATATCTAAGGAAGTGAATAGATGAGAGAGAAGATACTATCCGTTATAATCATAACTGACAGGATAAGGCGGGACAACTGGAGCGCGGAAGATATAACTGATGAATTCGAGCAGCTGATCCGCTCCGCAAGGGGCGAAGTAGTGGGGAGTGAAAAGTGCAACCTAAAGAGCATATCAGCCATCCATTTTTTAGGCAAAGGCAAGATCGAAGAGATACGGGTCCTTGCCGATGAGTTGGGAGCCAATGTCGTGATCTTCAGTGAGAATCTAAGCGGAACGCAGCAGAAGAATATCGAAGAGATCTTAGAAAAAAAGACGATAGACAGGACACAGCTTATATTGGATATCTTCGCCAGGCACGCCAAGTCGAGCGAAGGCAAGATACAGGTGGAGCTGGCCCAGCTGGAATATCTCCTGCCGCGCCTATTGGGAAAAGGCGTGTTGCTGTCCAGGCTGGGAGGCGGTATCGGTACCAGGGGCCCCGGAGAACAGAAGCTAGAGGTCGATAGACGCCGTATAAGGACGCGGATAGCGAGGTTACAGAAAGACCTTGCAGCGGTTATGCAGCAGAGGTCGATGAGGCGCAAGAAGAGGGAGCGTTTTTCTATTTTGACCATAGCGATAGTAGGCTATACGAACACCGGCAAGTCGACTCTTCTTAATAAACTTACGGGCTCTGAGATACTGGTCGACAATATGTTGTTTAGCACGCTCGACCCCACTATAAGAAAATTCACTCTTCCGAACAATCAGAATGTCCTCTTTATCGATACGGTCGGATTTATATATATGCTCCCGCACAATCTTATAGAGGCGTTCAAGGCTACTCTCGAAGAAGCCACAGAGGCCGACGTACTTCTACATATCCTGGACGCGAGTCATCCTAAGGTAAAGGAGCATTCTGAGGCGACATATAAGGTGCTGGATGAGCTCAAGATCAAGGATAAGCCCATAATTACAGTACTCAATAAATCGGATAAGATCTCTGATGATCTCTTCAAGGAGAGGCTGCTTAAAGATTTTAAAGACGGAGTCCTCATATCGGCACTGCGAAAGGAAAATATTGGAGAATTGATAGATAAGATCACGCTATATTTAGGAAAGACCACGACGAGTATAAGTATCGAGATACCCATTAGTAATATGAGACTCCTTAACCTGATCTACACGGAAGGCAGGGTAACCAGAAGGATTGATAAAGAGTCGAGTGTGTATATAGAAGCCAATGTGCCATATAGGGTTAGGGATAAGATAAATTTCCACTTGACAGAAAAATGAAGCATGCTAAAATATTATCTTAGCACTCAATGTCTTAGAGTGCTAAATTGGAGAGGTAAGAGATGGTCAGGCAGATACACGGAAATGCAAAGATAGATAGGCAGAAGAGGGTCCTCGAGCTTATAGTGAGGTACCATATAAATACTGCCGAACCCATAGGTTCTCAGGTTATAGCCAGGGATATGGAGCTATCGAGCGCCACTATAAGGAATATCATGTATGAGCTTGAGGAGCATGGTCTTATATGGCAGCCTCATGCCTCTGCCGGCAGGATACCCACCGATAAAGGTTACAGGGTCTATGTAGATTCTCTCATGGAGACAAAAGACCTTCTGAATTCAGTGAGAGATGATCTGTGCGAGACGGTAGATCGATTAAAGGCCGACTCCTTAGAGGATGTCTTATTGAAGGGGCTTCACCTTTGCTCTGAATCTACTTCTCAGGCTTGCATGGCCTTCTTTCCTACGCTCAAGATCAAGGCGCGGCTCATAGAGAAGTTGGAGGAGAGCCTAAGGACGATGCTTACATCTCTTTATGATTTTGAAGACAGACTATATCTTGACGGAACACACTATCTTATAGAACAGCCCGAGTTTAAGGATGTAGATAAGATAAAGTCCGTTCTTAGGATCCTTGAAGACAAGAAAGGCCTGTTAGAGATACTGGAAGAGAATGTCACAAGCGGTGGTATTAAGGTATGTATAGGAAGCGAAAACAGATCCTTGGAATTCGATCAATGCACGATAATCACAGCCAACTATAGCCTGGAAGGCGGTATCACGGGGACGCTCGGCGTAATAGGCCCCATGCGTATGGAGTATGAGAGCATTATCCCCAAGATAAGCGGGATAGCAGAGTCTATAAGCAGGCTATTTGGCGAGATGGAATAGGATATGAAGAGAGAAGAGAAAAAGCAAAAAGAGGTGAAGAATGCTTCAGAAGATCCGGCCCATGCCGAGGAGATAAAACTTTCAAGATCGGAGTTTGAAGTTTTAACGGAGAAGGCAAAGATCTCCGAAGACTACCACGACAAGATGTTAAGGGCCTATGCGGAGCTTGACAATACAAAGAAGAGGCTCCAGAAGGAGAAAGAGGAATTTATAAAGTTCGCTAACGAAGATTTTATTTTACGGCTTTTGCCTATAGTTGATAACTTCGACAGGGCGATGGTTTCCGTAAAGCATACCGAGGAGACTGATGCGGTCTTAAGCGGAATAAAGCTTGTGCAGAGAGAGCTGCACAACATCTTTAAAGACCATGGCGTGGAGGTGATCGAGTGCGTGGGGGGGAAGTTTGACCCGCACCTCCATGAAGCGATAACTGTGGTCGAATCCGATGAGCACCCAGACGATACGGTGATAGAAGAAGTCCAGAGGGGCTATACGATGAATGGGCGGCTGATAAGGCCTTCTATAGTCAAGGTCAGTAAGAAGAAAGAGGATAAAACTAAACAGGCAGAAGACTCCGACTCGTAAGCCGCGCATAAAATTTCTTCGAAATTTTATAGCGCACTCGTCGGAGTCAATTCGACCATATGATTTACAAAAAATCGGAGATTTTTCGTAAATCATGGTCTCATTGAGGAGGTATAAGATGGGAAAGATAATAGGAATAGATCTTGGAACGACAAATTCATGCGTCGCTATAATGGAAGGCGGCGAAGCCAAGGTATTGACGAACGCCGAGGGCTCAAGGACCACCCCTTCGGTCGTGGCCTTTACCAAAAATGGTGAAAGGCTTGTAGGACAGACAGCGAAGAGGCAGGCGGTGATGAACTCAGAGAACACCATCTTCTCTATAAAGCGATTCATGGGCAGACGCCATAGCGAAGTCGAGGTAGAGGAGAAGCAGGTACCTTATAAAATAGACGAGGACTCTAAGGGGAATGTCGTGGTCGTGGCGGCCGGCAAGAAGCATACCCCTCCTGAAGTCTCGGCGATGGTACTCCAAAAAATGAAACAGACGGCCGAGGACTATCTCGGGGAGAAGGTGACCCAGGCCGTAATAACGGTCCCAGCCTATTTTAACGACTCTCAGAGACAGGCGACCAAAGACGCCGGCAAGATCGCCGGGCTCGAGGTTCTTAGGATCATAAACGAGCCCACAGCAGCGGCCCTGGCATATGGATTGCAGAAGAAGAAAGACGAAAAGATCGCCATATATGATCTAGGTGGAGGTACGTTCGATATCTCAATACTAGAGATAGGTGAAGGGGTCTTCGAGGTCAAGGCGACCAACGGAGATACGCATCTTGGCGGAGATAATTTTGACCAGAGGGTGATGGATTGGATAGCGGATGAGTTTAAAAAGCAGGAAGGCATAGACCTGAGGCGTGATAAGATGGTCCTCCAGAGACTCAAAGAGGCGGCCGAAAAAGCTAAGTGCGAACTTTCGAGCAACACGGAGACAGAGATCAACCTCCCATTTATAACCGCGGATCAGACAGGGCCCACACATCTTACTATGTCGCTTACACGGGCTAAATTAGAGCAGCTCTTAGACGATCTCCTGGATAAGACGATCCCGCCGTGCAAACAGGCGCTCCAGGACGCCGGGCTCAATCCGAGTGATATAGATGAAGTCATACTCGTAGGCGGACAGACGAGGATGCCGAAGGTGCAGAGAATGGTCAAGGATCTTTTTGAAAAAGAACCCCACAAAGGCGTGAATCCTGATGAGGTAGTAGCTATAGGAGCAGCCATCCAAGGCGGTGTTTTAGGCGGGGATGAGAAGCTTCAGGATATAGTACTTCTTGATGTCACGCCGCTCAGCTTAGGCATAGAGACATTGGGAGGCGTCATGACCAAGCTCATAGAGAAGAATACCACTATACCAAGCAGGAAGAGCCAGGTATTCTCCACGGCGGCAGACAACCAGACGGCTGTCTCTATACATGTCCTCCAAGGAGAAAGAGAGATGGCATCTGACAACAGGACGCTAGGAAGGTTTGATCTTGTGGGGATACCGACGGCGCCCAGGGGCGTGCCGCAGATAGAGGTGGGCTTCGATATAGACGCCAACGGCATAGTTCATGTCTCAGCCAAAGATCTGGCCACAAAGAAAGAGCAGAAGATAAGGATAGAGTCATCCAGCGGACTCTCGAAGAAAGATATAGATAAGATGGTAAATAACGCCAAGGCACATGAGGCCGACGACAAGAAGAGGCGGGAGCTCATAGACGCCAGAAATCAGCTCGATAGTCTTATCTATGCCACAGAGAAGTCCGTCAAGGATTACGGGGATAAGGTCTCCGCGGACGAGAAGAAGAAGATAGAAGAGGCCATAGGTGAGGGAAAGAAGCTCTTAAGCAGCGACGATACAAACGCGATAAAGAAGGCCCAAGAAGAGATCCAGAAGACGGCGCATAAGCTCGCCGAAGAGATGTATAAAGCGAGCGCGGAGAAGGCTCAACAGGCCGGACAGGCTGGACAGGAGCCAAACGCACAGCAGGGCAAACCCCAAGAGGGGCCGAGCGATAAGAAGGAAGATGATGTAGTCGACGCTGAATACAAGGTCGAAGGCGAAAGTCAGAAAGGTAACAAATGATTAGCGGATAGCGTATAGCGTATAGTGAAAGAAAAACAGATTCTTTTTTTTAAACTATACGCTATACGCTATCCGCTAGTCAATCTTATACATGGCTAAGAGAGATTATTACGAGGTTCTGGGCTTAACCAAAGGAGCGAGTTCCGAAGCGGTCAAGAAGTCTTATAGGAAGCTTGCCCTGAAGTACCATCCGGATAAGACCCAGGGTAACAAAGACGCCGAGGAGAAGTTTAAAGAGGTCTCCGAAGCCTATGAGGTCTTAAGCGACCAGAAGAAAAGGACGACTTATGATCAGTATGGCCATGCCGGCGTGCAGGGGGGATTTTCCGGCGGCGGGTTCGCATGGTCAGATTTTAGCCATTTTGATGAGTTTGGGGATATATTCGGGAATCTCGGTGATTTCTTCAGCAGTTTTGGCATAGATGCGGATTTCTTAGGCGGGTCTGGCCGTTCGGGAGGGCGCAGGGGCCCGGGACGGGGCGCGAGCCTGCAGTATGAGCTCGTTATAAGTTTTGAAGAGGCGGCTTCCGGGGTCGAGAAGTCGATACAGGTGCCGAGATACGAACACTGCGAAGAGTGCAAAGGTTCGGGGGCCAAGCCCGGTTCAAAGCAAGAGACGTGTACAGTATGCGGCGGCAGGGGGCAGGTGCTGACCTCGAGCGGTTTCTTTAGCATAGCCAGGACCTGCGACCGTTGCGACGGGGAAGGCAAGGTCATAAAGACGCCGTGCCAGAATTGCAGTGGACAAGGAAGGGTAAAGATAACAAGGAGAATAAATGTAAAGGTCCCCGCAGGCATACATGCCGGTAATAGATTGAGGGTCCAGGGCGAGGGAGAGGCCGGTATGCGAGGCGGGCCTCGAGGCGACCTCTTCGTCTTTATACAAGTTCGGCCGCATCCTATATTTAAGAGAGAAGGTTACGATATAATATGCGAGATACCGGTCAGTTTTTCGAAAGTGGTATTCGGCGCGGAGATAGACGTGCCGACGCTCAGCGGAAAGGTGAAGATGAAGGTCCCGGAAGGCACGCAGAGCGGAAAGGTCTTCAGGTTAAAAGGCAAGGGGGTTCCCAGGATTGATGGGTATGGCAAGGGAGACCAGTATGTCAGGGTGTACATAGAGACACCGGTAAACTTGAATAAGAAACAGAGAGAGGCGCTTAAGGGATTCGCGGACACATGCGGAGACAGCGTCAACCCAAGATCAAAGACATTTGTCGACAAGGTCCGACAGATGTTCCAGTAGTCATAAAGGAGTCAAGATATGCCAACATACGATTACGAATGCAAAGAATGCAACCATAGATTCGAACTCTTTCAAAACATGACAGCGTCCCCGATTTCGAGTTGCCCTAAATGCAAAGGGCCGGTGAAGCGCTTGATCGGCAACGGCGCGGGCATAATTTTTAAAGGGTCCGGATTCTATGAAACGGATTACAAAAGAAAAGAGAAGAAAGAGGATGCCAAAGAGAGTACTCCTCCAGCCTGCCCGGGTGCGAAGAAGGGCTGTGGCGAGTGTAGCCTCTCAAAATAATAGTATGGCCCACATAAAGCCTTTTAAAGGAGTCTTATATAACCCCAAGAAGGTAGACGACCTATCCAAGGTCGTTGCCCCTCCTTATGACGTTATATCCGAGAAGATGCAGGAGGAGTTCTACTCGGTCCATAACAAGAACGTGATACGGCTTATATTAGGTAAGGTACAGCCCACTGATACGGCGCTTAATAACAGGTATACAAGGGCCAAGGTCTTTTTTGGAGAATGGCTAAAAGACGGCGTATTGGCGCAGGATAATAAACCGGCTATCTATGTCTACGAACAAAGATATCTATTTAAAGGGCAGCTCAAGATCCGTTTAGGCTTTATATCACTTCTTAAGATAGAAGACCCGCATAAGAGCAGGGTCTTGCCCCATGAATATACATTTCCCAAGCACAAGAAAGACAGGTTCGAACTCATAAAAGCGACAAAGACGAACATGAGCCCCATATACTCTGTCTTCGAGGATGCGGATTCAGCTGTGATAAGGGTATTAAACGCGCACATATCGGCCAACCCTATGATCGATGTCGAAAAAGAGGGCGTGACTCACAGGATCTGGCGTCTGAGCGACCCTGAGGCGATCAAGCGTGTCGTCGATCTTATGAAGGGTAAGCAGATACTTATTGCTGATGGACACCATAGATACGAAGTGGCGCTTAACTACCGCAACTGGATGCGCAAACGAGAAAAAGGCGCCAAAAAAAAAGGGGCGCATGACTATCTGATGGTCTACTTCTCGAGCCTGGATCCCGAAGTCCTTACCGTACTCTCTACGCATAGGGTCATAAGATCCGTAAGAGGATTTGATCTGAAGAAGACCTTATCAAAACTGGGCGAGTATTTCTCGGTAGAGAAGATCTCAGGGAAGGATGTCATGCTAGCTGAGATAGAGAAAGGTGAGGAGGGCGGCTTTCTCTATGGGATGTATCACAAAGAAGGGGGGTTCTTCACCCTGGCGCTAAAGGACAAGAAGATACTCGATAATTTCATGGCGCAGGATAAGCATTATCAGTGGAAGTGCCTGGATGTCACGA
>JAZFTF010000046.1:0-8557 GCA_036446495.1 Candidatus Omnitrophota bacterium
ACCAAAGGGTCAGTCTCTACAATGGGATGTTTTTCTGGTACCCCGTAAACAGCAGTTGATGAAATATAAATGACGCGCTTCACTTTGTGCTCTATACTATATTGCAAAACATTTTTAGTGCCATCCACATTAGTGGAAAAAATATCTTCTTTTTTCCAAAGGGGAAGAGCAGCTGCAGCATGAATGACCACATCTGTTCCTTTAATCACTTTTTCCAGGGCTTTTTTATCTCTAACATCAACTTGGTAAAAATTAAATCCTCTTTTGTATTCTTTTTTTCCTTTTCGGCCTGGCCGGGGACATCGTCAAAAACAACACTTTGTGCCGTTGCTGGAATATGAGAAAATATAAAAAAAGACACTATCAAGGTAAATATAAAAAACCTTGTGTACCTCTTATTCATGAATTACCCCTTTCAGCCTTCGTTATGCAATCTGCCAGCAATTTGATAACTACGGCTGACCCACCGTAGCTGTCACATTGTTAACATATTGTACAGCGAAAGCGGGCCCGCTATCTCAAGCCCTTCCTGGCTTCTTTATACTTCTCGGCTGCTTCGTCGTACATCCCTCTGTTATATAGCATATCCGCTTCCGCGATCAAGGCACGGGCCTTTACTATCCCTTCCTGCGTCTGTGATCTATTATCCTGGCGCGCGGCACTGTCGATCCTTGCGCGCTGGTACTTAGGTATTGCCCTTTTGACCCTCGCCTGGATTACCTTTTCGGTTTTCCTAGCTGTTAGAATAGACGCGGCCTCCTCCATGTTTAGCCTCTTCTTCTTTAAAAATTCTTCCTCTCTTTTGAACGCGTCCTCATTGATCTGTCTATCTCTTGCCAGCTCCATATTCTTTCTCTCTAATTGTCTCTGTTCATCCTGGAGAATTCTGGCGTTTTTATCTTTCGTCTCCTGCAATCGCGCGGCTCTCTTCTGAAGTTCATACTCCGCATCTTTGATAGCTCTTTCTTCTTTCGCTATCTCTAGTTTTGCCTCTCTCTCCTTCTTAACCAACGCCTCTTGGTCCTTCTTGAGCGACGACAACTCTTCTTTAAACTTCTTATTGAACTCTCTTATCTTGGTTGCCAATTCACCTTCCATGCCTTTAAGCCTCTTTTCTTCCTCGGCATTCTCCTTGGCGGCAAAAAGGGCACGTCTCTTCTTGTCTTCCGCTTCGTCCTTCGCCCGTTTGTCTGCCTTCATCCTCTCCCACTTTGCCTGTCTATCTTCTTTATTATGGTCTTTTGCGTAACTGCATGGAGTGGTAAGGGATAGAAATATTACGGCTAGGGTAAAAAGAATTGCTGACTGCATTGCTCTCTTAGGCATGGCAAACCCTCTTTGCATTATGTACTTGCAGTATATATGGAAATTGCGATTTTGTCAATTAAACTTACCTCTTAAATCCGCCTGGAGTGCGGACTTTAGTCCGCATAATTGCTCTTTGCGCGGGCTAAAGCCCGCACTCCAGCCACCCCATTAAATCTTACGCTCCTTACCTCTTGGGCGATTAACTATTTTATCTTGAATTTACACCACCTAAAAGATATAATATAAAGACTTATGGGAATAGCATAATGAAGTCTCGGAAGATGATATCCATATTAACGACTATAGGCCTTATTCTTTTTATCGTGGGGGCTATATACCTGGGCAAATTTGTCCTGCCGGCCCAGACAAGAGAGTACGTCTCTAATCTGATCATCCAGAAAACAGGCTACGGGGTCACCGTAGAAGGGATCACCTACCTACCTCTTACTCAATATTACCTCAAGAACATCGTTCTGTACGAAAAGGACGATCCCGAAACACCTATAGTCACGATCGAAGGCCTATCTTTTAACTTCAAAATATGGCCTTTCTTGAAAGGGAGGCGCGTAGTAGCAAGCCTGGGCTTAAGTAATCTAAGGTATGGAGATCTCAGGTTCAATGGTTTTACCTCTATGTATCTAAAGGACCTGCGTTCCAAGGCTCGCCGGCCGTTTCTCGAGAATATGGATGGGATGATAGTGCTAAAGGGTTTTACTATCGACTCCGACAAACTCTCGACAACTATAGAAAATGTTAATGGGACCCTGATCTTCGAAGATAGCTCAGTGAACCTGACAAAGACTTCATTCTCGCATAACGGGATCATATATATGCTGGAAGGGGCATTAACTGAGCTCGATATAGACGAACCCGAATGCGCCATCTCCTTAAGCTCTGAGAACCTAAGCGCAGACTGCAAATTCATTATAAAGAAAGACTATATAAAGATAGACAGAATATCCGGCAATATCGGCTCGTCCTCTATAAAGATATTAGGTGATATAAGGGATATCTCCACATCCCCTTCAGCCAATCTATATTGCGAAGCGAGGTTCGACCTTGCCGACCTAAAGCGTTTCGCCCCTACGTCTGAGTTTCTACACGGTTCATTTAAGCCGTCGGGGCAATGCATAATAGCGGCTTTCTATAACGGGAGTCTCGAAAGGATATCCGAAGCTGAAGCCAACCTAAAAATAAGCTCTGCCGAGATAATGCTGGGAGATATAAAACTCCATGACCTATATATAGACTTAAAGATGAAAGAGGGCCTCATAAAAAGCCATAGGTTTACCCTTCGTCCTTATACCGGTCTATTCAACGGGACTTTAGATATAAACATGAATGATCCGGAGAGGCCGTTCTCTGCGGGTTTTGCGCTAAAAGACGCGGACCTAAAGAGGCTCTCTGATGACATAAAGCTAAAAGATAGAGAATTTTCAGGACTCCTATCGAGTAAGTTCTCTGTGAAAGGAAGCTTAGGGAACGCTAATAGCTTGCGCGGCAACGGGTGGATGACGATCACCAACGGCTGGCTGTGGGAGTTGCCGCTCTTGAGCGGTGTCACGCAGATATTGAGGATGCCTGGGCTTAAGCAAATAGTCTTTAAAGAGGCGGCTGGAAACTTCTCTATAGCGGAAAGCAAGATATCTACCGACGACCTCACATTCTACAGCGAAAACGTAAATATCAGAGGCCACGGTTACCTGGACTTTGGCGGGAATATAAATTTTCAGTTGGATACAGACATAAAACAGGACCTGGCTGAAGGTGGCTCAGACATGGCCAAGATAACAAATATTCTCATATCACAGGCCGGAAGCTATCTCGGAAGGGTAAAGATAGAAGGGACTTTAAAGGACCCGAAATTCAAACTGGTGATAAAGCCCGTAAAAGAGATCTTTAACAAGAAGATCAGAGGGCTTTTGAAAAGTATATTTGAATAAAACTCTTCGCCTTCCTTAGCGCCTTCGCCCTGTGGCTCAATCTGTCTTTTGTCTTCGGGCCTAATTGAGCAAAGGTCTTCTTCTTGCCTTCCGGTATAAATACAGGGTCATACCCAAAACCTGTGATGCCTCTTTTTGCGGATCCGATCCTTCCTTCACAGACCCCTTCGACCAGGCTTAAGACTCCTCCCTCTTTAGCTATAGCGACTGCGCACCTGAAGCGTGCCTGCCTTCTCTTTTGAGGCTTGTCCCTCAACGCTCTTAAGAGTTTCTCCATATTGAGGTCATCGTCTTTCTCGGGTCCAGCGTAACGGGCGGAATGGACACCTGGGCGCCCCTTTAACGCATCCACTTCGAGTCCGGAATCATCCGCCAATATGACTTTATCAATATATCGCGAGGCGGAGATGGCCTTCTTGATAGCGTTATCTGTGAATGTCCGGCCGTTTTCTATGACCTCCGGAACTTGCGGAAAATCTTTTAAAGATAGGATCTTTACCCGGGAAGAACGGAATAACCTCTTCAATTCTTTGAACTTCTTTTCGTTCCTGGTAGCTATTACTACTTCTTGTCTCATAGAGCGTCTTTACCCAGAACCTTCTTCTGGATAGCGATGATCTTCTCTATGCCCGCCTTGGCGATCCGTACCATAGAGGTGAGTTCTTTGCCGGCGAAAGGAGCCCCCTCGGCCGTACCCTGAACCTCTATGAACTTACCGGAACCGGTCATCACTATGTTCATATCCACTTCTGCCTTAAAATCCTCTTGGTAATTAAGATCAAGCGCGGGCTTGCCGTCTATGATGCCTACGCTTATCGCGGCTACATAGTCATTGAGCGGCACCTTCTCTATGATACCCTTCTTTACTATACCCTGCATCGCATCTACAAGCGCTACAAAACTGCCTGTTATACTGGCGGTCCTAGTGCCTCCGTCCGCCTGTATCACATCGCAATCCATCCATATGGTCCTCTCTCCCAAGACGCTCAAGTCCGCGACGGCCCTCATGGACCTTCCTATGAGCCTCTGGATCTCATGAGTCCTGCCTCCTATTTTTCCTTTCGACGACTCCCTTGATACCCTCGATTTACAGGAGCGAGGCAGCATACCGTATTCGGCGGTCATCCAGCCGGTCCCCTTGCCTCTTAAAAAATGCGGCACTCCATTTTCTACGGAAGCTGTGCATATGACCTTTGTATCCCCCATCTCGATCATACATGAACCGTCGGCAAACTTCATATAATCACGCGTGATCTTTATCTTTCTCAAGTCATTCGATTTTCTTGAATCATTTCTCATATATATCTCTCCCTTTCGTATCTATGGCTACTATAACAGGAAAGTCTTTGACATACAGCTCGTGCATTGCCTCGGTGCCCAATTCCCGAAACGCTACGACAGACATCCTCTCAACCTTTTGGGCGAGAAGCGCTCCAGCCCCTCCGGTAGCTACAAAGTAGACCGCCTTAAAACTCTTTAACGCCCGTCTCACTTCTTTTGAACGCCCGCCTTTCCCTATCATCCCGCAAAGCCCCAACTTTAAAAGCGGCAGCGTAAAGCCGTCCATCCTGCTGCTTGTGGTCGGCCCGCAAGATCCTATGGGCCTGCCAGGCGGAGGTGGAGTGGGGCCGCAATAGTATAATACTTCGCCCTTCAGATCTACAGGAAGGGGCTTATGCTTATTGACCATATCTACAAGATTCTTATGAGCCATATCACGGGCCGTATAGAGTCTACCGGATAAAAGTATACGCTGACCGGCCTTTAGCTTTATTCTCTTCTCCTTATCCAACGGCAAGCTTAATCTTATCATATTGTCTTCTCTGAGCCTCTCGTGGCGTGGCATGATACACAAACAGCAACAGGCAGTCCGGCTATATGTGTCGGAAATGTGAGTATATTTACCCCTAGTGCGGTCGTCTTGCCCCCCATCCCCATAGGCCCTATATTTAATGCGTTTATATCTCCGAGAAGCTCTTTTTCGAGCCTATCGAGATCCTTGTCCGGGTTCTTCCTGTTTATAGCTCGTAAAAGCGCCGCCTTTGCGAGCTCTGCTGACTTCTCGAACGTCCCTCCGAGCCCGATACCCAACACTAGAGGCGGGCACGCTTCGGGGCCACACTCCTTGACCACATCTAGGATAAATTCTTTTATCTCTTTTATAGAAGCGGTAGGATTGAACATCCTGATCTTGCTCTTATTTTCGCTTCCGAACCCCTTGGGGCAGACCGATATCTTGATCTTGTCACCCGGTACAATTGTGGTATGTATAACAGCAGGTGTATTGGTGCCTGTATTCTTTCTGTCCAACGGCGACTCAACTATGGATTTTCTAAGGTATCCCTTTCTATAGCCGTCACTTACCCCTCTATTTATCGACCGCGCCAGATCGTCTCCTGTTATCAAAACATTCTGTCCTATCTCGCAATAGACTATGGCGGCGCCCGTATCCTGGCATATCGGGAGCTTCTCTCTCTTGGCTATCGCGGCGTTCTCAATAAGCTCTCTTAATATATCTTTGGCGATCCTCTTCTTCTCGCGGGCGAGCGCCCTCTTTATGGCGTCAAGAATATCTCTTCTCAACGATATATTGGCCTCGATGCAAAGCGCGCTTACCGTCTCCCTTATCTTTTCGCTGCTTATCTTTCTCATTTGTTATTTTACCTTATATTCAGCTTCGACGCTCGTTGTGATCCCGCCTCTGGGATTGAATACCATACTTATATGCGCCCATCGGGGCTTGCAGGCCTTTACGAAATCATCGAGCATCTTGTTGACGACGTGCTCGTGGAAGATACCCACATTCCTATAAAAAACGATGTACGATTTAAATGACTTAAGCTCTATGCACCACTTGTCGGGTTTATACCGGAGGTTTATCGTTGCAAAGTCAGGAAGCCCCGTCTTCGGGCAGATACATGTGAATTCGGGGATATTAAGATCCACGATATACTCTTTATCACTGTATTGGTTTCTCCAAGCCTCTATCTGCGGGGTCTTTAGCCCGCGCACGTTCTTCTGTAGTCCACGATACGAAGAGCTTCTCTTCATCTTACACCCAATACTTTATGCATCTGAGGCATGATCCTCACGTTCTTAAGCTTCTTTTCGGCTAGGAATAGATGATCAAATCACTGTTTGTTTTTAGCCCGCTTTACGCCTTTTCTCGGCCACACCGGCTGGAGGACCATGAGCATATTGCTGTCGACGCGGGATATTATCTTAACGGCCTTCTTTACGTCTGCCGGGTCTGTCTGGCCCGTTATCACTACCTTTATGAAACAGTTCTTATTTTTTACCAGGCCGATAAACTTCTCATGTTCGCGCCAGTGGTCCTTGCCGAATGTCGAACTAGGGAGTTTGAAATCCGCCGCCACTATATCTACAAGGTCCAATATGTCATTTAAACGCTCAGGGAGGGTCGCATTGGTCTCTAGATAGATCTTCATCCCCATCTCTTTTAGCCTGGGCAAAAGCTCCCTTAGATACTCATTGTACATAAGCGGCTCACCACCCGTCAACGATACAGAGTGATGCTCTCCGCTATTAGCGGATATCTGTTTTACCACGCTTACCATCTTGTTCACAGAGAATTCTTTGGGTGGAAACGGTCTCTCAAGATCGCAGAACTTACAACTAAGATTACACTTGGCAAACCTCAGGAATATCTGTTTTACCCCCATAAAAGGCCCCTCGCCTTGTATGGAAGAAAATATCTCTAATATATCGGCTTTTAACGTATTGTTACTCATTATTTAAAAGTGGGTCTTTGATCCCCGCCTCCTCGAAGCCTTTCGCCCGAAGTATACATGAATCGCATTTGCCGCAAGGCCGCTTTCCGCCCCTGTAGCACGACCAGGTCCGCGCATACGGAACGCCTAGCCTCTTGGCCTCCTTAACAATATCAGATTTTGTCTTAAATAGAAGCGGCGCCTCTATTGATATCTTCCTGCCCTGTGCGCCCGCCTTTGTGCCCTCTTTTATAACCCTCCCGAACGCCTTAAAATAAGGAGCTCTGCAATCGGGGTATCCGGAGAAGTCGACCGCGTTCGCCCCGATAAATATCTTCTCGGCCCCGATCGACTCGGCGAAACTCAGTGCAAAACTTAAGAATATAGTGTTTCTCGCTGGAACATAACTCGATGGTATGCCCCTTTTTATCTCCTTTAAAGACCTTGCGCTTGGAAGCCGCTTGGTTTTATCGATCAAAGAACTCCCCCGCCACGGCAGGGATATCTTCAACAATTTATGCCTGCCTCGGGCAGCTTTCGATATATCTATAGCGGACCTTATCTCTCTTCTGTGGCGCTGTCCGTAATCGAATATAAGCGTGTGGCATTCATACCCCTTGCGCTTCGCTATAAACAGCGTCGTGGAAGAGTCGATCCCCCCCGACAACAAGACAACGGCCCTCTTCTTCTTCACCCAGCCCTTCCTTTCATGCTCATGTTATCGCTTTTTAAATGGCTGGGTTCATCTACCGAAATAAGTGGCACATGATGTGTCGCCCTTCGACGCGCTCGGTGCTTCGCGCCTCGCTTGCTCAGGACTCATCTTGACCTCCCGAAATATGTTGCGCAAGATGTATCGCTCTCCCAAACCGATACCCTCTGAGGGGAGATCCCATCCTTCTTAAGCTTGTCGAAGATAAACTTCGCTATATTCTCAGAAGTGGGATTCTTCTTCTTAAAATTGGGAAGCTCGTTGAGGTTGGTGTGGTCAAGCCCATCGAGTATGCCTTTTAGCCTGTCTTTCAGTATTCGAAAATCGAGCAAGAGCCCGTTCTTGTTCAGCGTCTTTGAAGAGACGGCGGCCTCTACGAGCCAGTTATGGCCATGCAGGTTCTCGCATTCGCCTTTATACTCTCTAAGTCTGTGCGCCGAACTGAAGTTTGATTTTACAACCACCTCGTACATCTCTGGCCTCCCATGTTAATGCGTAATTCGGTTCGCGGTGTGCGGTTTGCGCTAACCACTAACCGATAACCGCTAACCATGCTATCTCATTAAATCCTTACCTTCTTTATAGTCTCTATCCGGCTCCCTAAGAATATCTCACCTACGCTCTTGAAGGCTGAAGGTTCGTCTGTGACAAAATACTTGTGGCGCGGGCGGCGCTTTCTGCTCGAAAGAAGCCCTTTTTCGGATAAGATACCCCTTACCGTCTTCGCAGTCTCGCAAGCGGAATCAATAAGCTCCACACCTTTGCCCATATACTTTTTTATCGCCGGCTTTAAGAGCGGGTAGTGGGTACATCCCAGTATCAGTGACCTTATCTTCTTCTTCTTGAATTCATCAAGATATTCC
>JAZFTF010000047.1:0-8259 GCA_036446495.1 Candidatus Omnitrophota bacterium
CCGCAGACTAAATTTGTTTTGAAGAAGGCACTCGAGTTACATTTAAAACCAATACTTGTGATAAATAAGCTTGATCGTGCCCATATCCGCCCGGATGAAGTGGCAAATATGACATTTGATCTTTTTTGTGAGTTGAACGCAACTGACGAACAGCTTGATTTTCCGATTGTTTACACTTCGGGAAAGGATGGTTATGCGATTCTTGATCTTGATGAGCCGAGTGACTCCATGAAGCCTCTTTTAGAGACTATCCTGCATAGGGTATTGCCGCCGATAGCTGACCCTGATCAGCCTTTTCAGATGCTGGTTACAATGCTTGATCATGACTCTTATGTCGGGCGAATCGCTATAGGGCGGGTTTTTCATGGGTCTGTCCGCGTTGGGGATCCTGTGGCGCTTGTGAAACGTGATGGAACTGTTTCCAGAGGCAAGGCAACTAAGATTATGAAGTATCGTGGACTAAGCCCTATTGAGGTCAATGAGGCTATAGCAGGAGATATTATATTGATCTCCGGGATAGGGGATGTAGAGGTCGGAGAGACACTTACGTGTGTTGATCAGCCTAGAGGATTGCCTACCATTAAGATAGATGAGCCTACGATCTCTATGAACTTTTCTCATAATACAAGCCCCCTTTCAGGTAAGGACGGAGGCAGATTTTTAACATCACGGCATATACGGGAGCGTCTTGAGCATGAGGCCATAATCAATGTTGGCATCAAGGTCGAAGAGGCCGTAGGAACCGAGCGGTTCAAGGTTTCGGGCCGCGGCGAACTGCATCTCGCTATTCTTATTGAAACAATGCGTCGTGAAGGATATGAGATGGAAGTCTCCAGGCCGCAGGTTATTTTGAAGAAGATGGGCGGTCAAACTCTCGAACGTGTTGAAGAGGTGATAATCGAGGTGGAAAACGAGTATCAGGGTGCTGTTATGCAGGCGATCGGAGCCCGCAAAGCTCAAATGCGCGACCTAAAGACAACATCTTCCGGAGCTATCCATATGGAGTTTCTTATTGCCTCAAGGGCATTGATAGGGTTTAGAAGTGGGTTTCTTATGATGACCCGAGGTACCGGTATCATGTACCAAAATTTCTTTGAATATCAGACCTATAAAGGAGATATGCCTAGCCGCCAAAGCGGTGTCATGGTTTCACAGGGGCTCGGCGACGCGGTGGCGTATGCGCTTTTTAATTTACAGCCACGTGGTGAGATATTTGTTAAGCCGGGAGACAAGCTATATGAGGGGATGATCGTTGGTGTAAACAACAAAGGGGTCGATCTTGTTGTAAACGCCTTACGTGGAAAAAAATTAACTAATATGCGCGCTGCAGGAAGTGATGAGGCGATCGCGCTCATACCTCCGCGGCAGATGACGCTTGAGTTCGCCCTTGAGTTTATCGAGGATGATGAGTTGGTTGAGATAAGTCCCAAGCATGTAAGGCTCCGCAAATTGCATTTAAAAGAAGTGGATCGCAAACGGCTGGGCCGTAGCGCACAATCAAAATAATATTAAAATACTAGGGGACGGTTCTAAGGGTACCTCTTTTTGAATATAAGGCCTGGTACTTTGAAACACGTCCCCTAGTACTATGATTTATGCAAAATTCCGAGAATATCCTTATAACCGGCATAACATCCATTCACGGATGGCCCATCTTCTCTGCGTTTAGAGAGAAATACGGAGAACGTGTATATGGTGTCTCCCCCGACAACATGTCCCATTTTTTCAAAAATGACAAAAAAGTATTTTTTTGCAACATGGAGAAGCTTTCCGGGATGAGAAAGATCTTTGATAGGGTAAAACCTGAAGCGGTGATACACGCCGGAGGGGTCTGCGATCTCGACAGGTGTGAAAGCTCTCCTGATTTCGCTTATGAGATAAATGTTTTAGGTACGCGTAACTTGGTCGATCTGTCAAAAGACAGCTATCTGTTATATATCAGTACAGATCTGGTATTTTCGGGAAATGATCCCCTTGATGGCGGATATCATGAGTCATCTCCATGCGATCCTGTCAGCGTGGTCGGCAAAACCTTTGTAGACGCAGAGAATGAGATCCTGCATCACAATATGAGTGGAATAATACGCCTTGGGCTGCCGATAGGGCCTTCGATCTCAGGGACGAAAGGACCGATAGATTTTATCGCAAAGAGACTCAGTAGAAAGAACAAAATGACGCTTTTCCACGATGAAATAAGGTCATTAATCACAACAACAGATCTGGCTAAGGCGGTTATTCATTTTTTTGATAAAAGAGGAGAAGGTATATTTCATTGTGGCGGGCCACAAGAGTGCAGCCTATATGACATCGGGGCATATCTTGTTAAAGAGCGCGGATATCAAGAGGAGTATTTAATTCGTTCTTCCCGTTTTGATGAGAAGAACGGCCCACCGCGCATCGGAAATGTAGCACTTGATTCCACAAAATTCTATAAATTTACAGGATTTGCGCTTTCTAGCGCCTTGGAATAAAAAGATACAAAAAGAGAAAGATGCTGATGAAGCGGCCAAAAATAGAGTATCCTTGCAAATGGGAATATTGTGTTATCGGTAAAGAAGAGGTCCCCTTACGTCAAGCCGTATCAGAAGCGCTCAAAGGCGCAGATTACAACCTATCTTTCTCCAGATCCAGTAAAAGCGGTAAATACGTCTCTCTTGAGTTGACGACTACAGTCACAAGCGAAGAGACCCGCGATAGAATACACGGCTCGCTGCGCGCGCATCCGGCGGTAAAAATAGTTATGTAGTAGAGATAACATGATAAAGATCCGGGAAGAAAAAAACCAGGACACCGAGGCGGTATAATGGAACAGGCGCGACCGCAGATAAAATGGCATCTTAGGCCCATAGCCGTCATCATAGCGCTCTTATGCGCCGGGGCGCTTGCCCTTCCCCTTCTGTGGCTAAGTCCGGCCTTCAAGAAGGGGCAAAAGATAGTCTTGACTGTTATAATAATGTTTATTACTATATGGCTCTTCAAGGTTTCTGTGGATCTATACTATATACTCTTGAAAGAGCTGCAGGCCCTTCAAAACATTTTGAATTCATAGTATAATAGATACTTACGACAGGCATAGGGTGCTGGCATATTCAAAACCAAGCCTAGATATGCCCCGAAAGGTAGATTTACTCATGAATGACATAGAGATATATGGACTGGCTTATGGCGGAATGGGCATCGGCAAGGTTGACGGCAAAGTCTGTTTTGTCGAAGGCGCACTGCCCGGAGAGCGGGTGCGCTTTGACAAAGAGAGCGAAAAGAAGAGATTCATTGTAGGCAGGGTTACGGAGATACTTACCTCCTCAGAAGACCGCATCGAGGCGGTCTGCCCCTATTACGGCAGATGCGGCGGGTGTCAATACCAACATCTAGGATATGAAAAAGAGGCGTACTACAAAGGCGAACAGGTTAAAGAGATATTGGCTCGTATCGGTGGTTTAAAAGAATACACCTTTGAGGGAATAATCCCTTCCCCCATTCACTACGGATACCGCTCTTCTGTGACGGTCCATAGATCACCTTCAGGCTATGGTTACTTTTCCAGGGATAATAAGACTATTATCAGCATAGATCAATGCCCGATAGCTGCAAATGGGATCAGCGATACCATCGCCGGACTTGATCATATAAACGGCAAGCGGGATATCACGCTAAAACATGATAGCGCGGGTAACGTATGGATAAAGGGGCGTTCCGGTCACCGGTTCTTCAAAGACATCTTTTTAGGGACAGAACTCACCTTCTCACCCCTAGCGTTTTCACAAGTAAACCGCCAAGTTGCCGCTTCCATGGTAGAGACGCTTCGCGGATGGATAGAAAAACATGATAGAGAGACACTCTTCGACCTTTACTGCGGTGTGGGCTTCTTTGGCATACTTCTTCGCGATCTATTTAATACGATAGTCGGAGTCGATGATAATGCCGTAGCCATAGACTGCGCCAAGACCGCAAAGAGAGACCTGGGTATCCAAAATATCAAGTTTTATCAGAGCGATGAGAAGACCTTTCCCTTATATTACGAAAGATCGCATAGCAAGATGAACACCCTCATACTCGACCCGCCACGCTCTGGGATAGATAAGACGCTTCTCGAGTGGCTCAACGGACTAACTGAAGTGAATTACTTATACTATATATCGTGTGATCCCGCTATATTGGGACGGGATACAAAGCTTCTTATGCAAAATGGGACCTGGGCCCTTGCTCGGGTCGCCTCCTTCGATATTTTTGCCCGCACAAAACATATCGAATCTATCGCCATGTTTAAGAAGAGATAACGCTTGAGGCAAGCTATTTTTAAAGGTATAATTATAGAGCCTAAATAGATAAAATCAAAGGAACAAAAAAATAATATGAAGAGAAAACGAAAAGAATATAAGATCGGAGAGAAATCCATAGATGGCCTGATAAATCAGCTTACCGGAGCTTGCGCCTGTTCCGAGACCGCGCACGTCCTGCGTGAAATGCTCACGACTATAGTCAAACTGGGAAATGAATCGGTGGATCGGGGAGATCTTAAGCTGGTCAATAACGCGATGAAGGAGCTGCGCTATTCATTCAAGATGTTCTCCCCTTATAGAGATGCTAAGAAAGTCGTGATCTTCGGATCAGCGAGATCGCGGAGAACCTCTCCAGAATACAAGATGGCCGAGGAGTTCGCGAAGCAGATAACCGCAAAAGGCTACATCGTCGTCACGGGAGGTGGCTCCGGGGTCATGGAGGCGGGCAACAAAGGCGCTGGAGCGGGTAAAGAGTTCGCGCTCAACATCCGCCTTCCTTTCGAGCAGAAGCCAAACCCATACATAAACGAAAAAGAGAAGATCATAAACTTTAAATACTTCTTTACGAGAAAGCTCATCTTCATAAAAGAGACCGACGCCACGGCCCTATTTCCGGGAGGGTTCGGCACAAATGACGAGGGATATGAAGTGCTCACGCTCATCCAGACAGGCAAGTCGAAGCCCCGCCCCATAGTCTTGATGGAACCGGAAGGTTCTACCTACTGGACTGCGTGGCTGCATTTTGCCGAGAACCAACTGGTAAAAAATGGTTTTATCGATAAGGAAGATTTTAATTTTTGCAAGCTTGTCAGAAGCGTTGATGAGGCCGTCAAATACATAGAAGGGTTTTACCGCGTATATCACTCTATAAGATACACCTCTGGAGTGACGCTATTAAGGCTAAATAAAAAGCTTTCCGAAAATACGTTAAAATCCTTAAATCTAAAATTTAAAAATATTCTGACAAGCGGCAAGATACGCTCCTCTGGCCCATCCGATGAGGAGATGCAAAATAAAGAACACCTAAGCCTGCCCCGCGTCGCCATGAATTTCAACAAGCGCGACTACGGCAGGCTCTTCGAGATGATCAATTTTATTAACAGCTCCGAATAAGGGCATATATGAAGATAGGTCTAATAGGATTGCCACAGACGGGAAAGAAGACTCTCTTTGAGCTTCTCACAAGCCACAAGCCTACAGAAAATGAGATCGCCTCCAAAAAACCCATAAAATCGGTCGCCGAAATAAAAGACCAAAGATTCGACTTCCTCGCGGCGCTCTACAAACCCAAGAAAGAGGCCAGGGCCAGGATAGATATCGAGATGCTCCCTAGACTGGAGAAGGATACGATCGCAAAGGGAGATATCTTCGCCGATATAAGCGAGCTCGACGCCATATGCCATGTAGTAAGGGCCTTTAAGGATGATTCCATCTATCACGCGGAGGGTTCGGTCGGCCCTGAGCGGGATATAGCATCGGTAAACTCGGAGATCATACTCCACGACCTCGTCTTTATTGAGAAGAGGGTGGAGAATATCGATAAAAAAATAAAGCGCGCCAGAGAGGAAGCTGCCGCCAGAGAAAAAAGGGTTCTCATCAAGATGAAAGACCATCTTGAAAAAGAACTGCCCTTGCGGCTCTTAAATCTGGCCCCTGACGAATCTAAGATAGTCTCAAACTACCCATTCGTTACTCGAAAGACCATGATAATAGCGCTAAATGTCTCTGAAGAAGATCTAAAGGATACTGCTCTCGTAGATAGGTTAAGAAATGACAGCCGGCTTACCGGCGTAGATATCATGCAGGTCTCCGCAAAGGTCGAGTGCGATATCGCCGGCATGGAATCCGAAGAAGAGAGAGAAGAATTCTTGAAAGAACTCGACATAAAAGAACCCGCCATAAACATGCTTGCGCGGCTCTGCATAAAAGCGCTGGATCTTATATCCTTTTTCACCGTGGGTCAAGACGAGGTAAGGCAGTGGCCCATAAAATCCGGCTCCACCGCGCCTGAAGCAGCCGGGGCGATACATACCGACCTGCAGAAGGGATTTATACGGGCAGAGGTAATAAAACACACAGACCTAGCCAGCCTAGGCAGCGAAGCCAAAGTAAAAGAAGCCGGAAAACTGTATATTAAGGGAAAAGATTATATAGTCATGGACGGGGACATAATGAATATAAGGTTCAATGTCTAGCGCAATATGGCAGTAAAGCATGGTCTATCTTATAATAAAATTCTCATCTCTTATCTTCTTTAAGCTCTACCTCGGGTTTAAAGTTTACGGAAAAGAGAATATTCCCAAAAAAGACGCCTTTATCCTCGCAGCCAATCACGCAAGCTACATTGACCCCCTTCTTCTCGCAGCATCATTCCACAGACCTTTACATTTTATGGCGCGGGATAGGATACTAAAAGCCGGGATGAAATAATGAAACGCATAGCGGCGCTGAAAGAAACCGGTTCGAAGAGATGAAAAGAGAAGATATAAAGAATTATACCCTTAAAGAACTGCGGGATATATTGGCTGGGATGGATGAACCTTCCTATAGGGCCGGACAGATATTTTCATGGCTCTACAAAAAGAACAAGGCATCTTTTACGGAGATGGCCAACCTGCCAAAACCTCTGGTTAAGAAGCTTAATAATGCTTATAGCGTAGGTGCGCTTCATATATCCAAAAAACTTGTATCTAACGACAAGACGGAAAAGTTCCTCTTTAAACTACATGATGGGCGCTACATAGAGACGGTCCTCCTATATGCTAAAGGAAGAGAGACACTCTGCGTATCGAGTCAGGTGGGCTGTAAATTCGCCTGTTCGTTCTGCGCCAGTGGGCGTATGGGGTTTACAAGAAACCTCTCCCCTTCAGAGATAGTGGGCCAGGTAACCTACTCTAGCCTGAATCTTAAACACAATATCACAAACTATGTCTTCATGGGGATGGGCGAACCACTCGATAATTACGAAAATGTTTCAAAAGCGATCCTTATCATGAACGACAAATATGGATTAGATATAGGCGCGCGCAGGATCACTCTTTCGACATGCGGGTTAGTGCCAGGCATTGAACGCCTTGCCGATTCGGGCTTACAGATAAACCTTTCCATTTCGCTGCACGCCGCCTATAACCAGTTAAGAGATAAACTTGTACCAATAAACAAGTGCTACCCCATAAAAGTACTTATCGACGCCTGCGAGCTATATCTTAAAAAGACCGGCAAGGTCGTCACGCTGGAATACGTTTTGATAAAAAATAAGAATATCTCCATCGAAGACGCAAAGGGATTGGCCAAGATAGCAGGAAGGCTTAATGCCAAGGTAAATCTGATAACCTACAGCAACGTATCTAGCCTCGATCATGATCCTCCTGAAAAAGAGGCAATAGCCGCGTTTGTGAATAAGTTAAAAAAAAGCGGCCTAAATGTCACGCTGCGGCTGTCTAAGGGGCAGGATATACAAGCGGCCTGCGGTCAGCTTGCGGGGTTAAAATAAAAAAGCCCAAGCGTGGTTAGCTTGGGCTTTTTATATGTGAAGCTCCACATACTCGTGGAGCGAAACCCCGCACCGTCCCGCGCAGCGGGACTGGTGCGTGGGTAATAGAAGATTCGAACTACACCTTCTTTACTGTCTTTGCCTGTGGCCCTTTAGGACCTTTTTCTGTTTCGAACTCAACGCTCTCACCGTCTCTAAGGGACTTGAAACCTTCCCCTTCTATGGCGCTGTGATGTACGAAAACATCTTTGCTTCCGTCATCAGGCGTGATGAATCCGTAACCCTTCTGGTCACTGAACCACTTTACTTTTCCTGTTGCCATTATCTGCTACACCTCCTTCCTTACATGTGGTAGCAAATAATAAGCAACTAAAAAACCGCCAGGGGAATTATCTTCCACCGAGCGGTTTAAGTCTATTCTCCTATTCTTTACTACACAAATTGTTCAGTATAAGTATATACCATGCATAGTGTAATGTCAACCTA
>JAZFTF010000048.1:0-4390 GCA_036446495.1 Candidatus Omnitrophota bacterium
TAGGACAATAAAAAAAGGGCAAGAGATAAACTTAGAAAACTTTAAAACTTTTTTAGATGAAGCCGGCTATTCGTTTTGCGATCCGGTAGACGAGCCGGGGATGTTTGCACTTAGAGGAGGGATACTGGATATCTTTCCGCCGATGCAGGAGAATCCTGTACGGATAGAACTTTTTGGGGACGAGATAGAACGGATAAGAGAGATAGATAGGGTCACGGGAAAGCATATAAACGAGATAAATAAGCTTGCCATATACCCAGCGAAACATTTTGTCACTACAGAGGATAGGATAAAGCGCGCAGTGGTATTAATAAAGGAAGATCTTGAAGAGCGCTTAAAGTATTTCAGGGATCACAACAAACTTCTCGAGGCCCAAAGGCTTGAGATGAGGACCAATTACGATATCGAGATGCTCGAAGAGCTGGGATATTGTAACGGCGTAGAGAACTATTCCCGGTATCTTGCCGGTAGGCCCGCCGGAACCCGCCCGGCGTGCCTTATGGACTATTTCCCAAAAGGGTTTATTACTATAATAGATGAATCCCACGTGACCATACCCCAGATACGTGGAATGTATTGGGGGGACCGATCGAGAAAAGAGACGTTGGTAGAATACGGTTTCAGGCTGCCTTCGGCGCTAGACAACCGGCCTTTGCAGTTTGAGGAGTTCCGCTCGCTTGTAAAAGGCCTGGTATTCGTCTCGGCTACACCGTCTGAGTACGAGCTCAATAATTCGAAGACGATCGTGGAGCAGATAATAAGGCCGACCGGCCTTATTGATCCCGAGATAATAGTGAGGCACTCGGAGGGTCAGATTGACGACCTTATCTATGAGATAAAAAAGCGCGCCGCTAATAACGAGAGGACTCTTGTCACCACTCTTACCAAGAGAATGGCCGAGGATCTCTCAATGTATCTCTTCGAGATGGGGGTGAGGGTAAAGTATCTCCACTCTGAGATAGAAGTACTGGAGAGGGTGGAGATACTGCGCGATCTGCGCTTGAACAAGTTTGACTGCCTCGTTGGTATTAATCTATTGAGGGAAGGGCTTGATCTTCCGGAAGTCTCTTTGGTGGCGGTCTTGGACGCCGATAAAGAAGGCTTCTTAAGGAGCCAGACAGCACTTATACAAGTGGCCGGCAGGGCGGCTCGTAACATAAACGGCGCGGTCATAATGTACGCTGACGGTATAACAGAATCGATGAGCAAGGCTATAGGAGAGAGCAGTCGTCGAAGAAAGGTCCAGCTGGAATACAACGAGAAGAACAATATAACGCCTAGGTCAGTGGAAAAGGTTGTTAAAGAAGGCGTCGAATCCTATCGCAAGGCGAAAGAGTTTATAACGAATATAGCGGCCGAGTCCGAAGAAGAGCACGATATACACGATCTTCTCTCCCAGCTCCAGCATGATATGGGTGTTGCTGCGAGAAATCTGCAGTTTGAAAAGGCTATAGCGCTGCGCGACCAGATCACTAAGTTAAAGAAGACTTATAATATTAATTAGCATGACGCGGTTAGCGGTTTGCGCAAACCGAAAACCGCTAACCGCAAACCGAAACACGAGTGTACAGGAGCCATGGAAGAAGAGATACTGGGCATACTCAAAGAGACCAGCACGGGTTATGTATCCGGAGAAGAATTTTCAAAGAAACTCGGCGTTACCCGCGCCAGCATCTGGAAACATATGGAGATCCTGCGAAAGATCGGCTATGACATAGAAGCCCAGCCCCACTTAGGGTACAGGCTCGTCGATATACCGGATAAACTGCTGTCGCACGAGATCACATGGAATCTCAAGACGCGGTTCGTGGGCAAGAAAGTATATTCTTATGGCAGGATAGACTCTACGAATGACAGGGCCTACCATTTGGCGGAAGAAGGGGCCGCGGAAGGTGTCGTTATTATAGGAGAGCAGCAGCTTAAAGGAAAAGGGCGCATGGGGCGCCATTGGGCATCCCCGAAAGGCGGGATATACTTTTCCATTATATTGAGGCCTAAGATGATGCCGACTGAAGTCTCTAAGCTTACGCTCATAGCCGCCGTCAGCGTTGCCGAAACCTTGCGGGATGTGACAGGCTTGAACTGTCTTATAAAATGGCCTAACGATATCTTGATAGGCCGCAATAAGATCTGCGGCATACTGACCGAGCTTAAGGCGGAGCAGGACGCGACGAACTTCGTGATACTAGGCATCGGGATAAATGTCAATACGAGGCCCTCGGCCTTGCCTAAACACGCCACATCTGTTTTTAAAGAGTCAGGGAAAGATATCTCGCGCATACATCTCTTAAGGATGCTATTAAAAAACATAGAGAACCACTACATACTCTTTAAAAATAACAACTTTAATGCTATAATCGAAGAATGGAAGAACCTCTCGGCCGTATTGGGCAAGCGTGTAAAGATTACAGGGAAGTCCAAGACCATAGAGGGCCAGGCGGTTGATATCGATGAAGGCGGCGCGCTCGTGGTCAGGCTTGACAGCGGCCTACGGGAACGCATTGTGGTGGGAGATGTCATGTTGGTGAGGTAGATATGTTATTAGCGATAGATATAGGAAATAGTAATATATTATTCGGGATGTTTGATGGAGAGAAGCTGCTTCAGCAACATAAGATACCTACAGAGGTAGTGCATTCTTTCGGCAAATGTAACGCCGTTATCTACAATCTTTCACACAGAGAGAAGGTGGATAGGATCATAATATCGAGCGTCGTCCCGGACGCGCTCTTAAGCCTTAAGAAGGTCCTTGGCAGGGTCTTTAGATGCGATATCTATGTGTTGGGAGAGAATATAAAGGCGCCTATAAAGAATCTATACCAAAAACCGAAGCAGGTGGGCCAAGACAGGCTGGTGAACGGTGTTGCCGCCGCGGCTATTTATAACAAGGCCAGAAAGAACCCGCTAGTTGTTATAGACTTCGGGACGGCTGTCACATTTGATGTTATATCAAAGAAGAATGAGTATCTTGGAGGCGTCATCTTTCCCGGGATCAAGCTCTCTGTAGAGACCTTGACCCGCAGGGCGGCTTTATTGCCCAAAGTCACAATAAAGGAGCCTTCTTGCGTAATAGGTAAAGACACTAAAGACAGCATGAGAAGCGGCATACTCTATGGTTACGCCTCTATCTGCGATGGCATCATCGGCAGGATCCGAGCGAAGTATGGCAAAAAGCTAAAAGTGATAGCTACGGGAGGCGACGCGGCGCTCATAGCCAAGCACGCTCCCTCGATAGGTAAGGTCGATTTGAACCTTACATTGAAGGGCTTAAGGATAATATCGGAGCGTATATGAAAAAAGATGTTCTTATAGTAGCGAGCAAGGAATTCATAGAGGGTATAAGTGAATTCTTGTTCCAGCAGAATTACGGGATCAACATAGCGGATGATGGCGCAGAGATACTGAGGAAGTCTCAACACGAGTCGGTCAGGGCCATAGTCTTTGAAGACGATATATGCCGCGGCAGGGCTAGGGCATCAATAATGAACGCCATAAAGAAGACCGGCAAGAGCTTTATCATAGTATCGTCGAAAAAGACTTTCAGATCGATAATAGAAGCCAGGGATGCCGGTGCTGCCGATTATATAATAAAACCTTATAACTACCGCGAATTATTATTGCGCCTCAACGCTGTCGCCGATAATAAAAAGAGGATCTCCTGCATCGGCGGAGGGACAGGGCTCTTTAATCTATTGATGGGCATAAAGACCCTACCGGATGTCTTATTGACATCTATTGTGAGCACCAGCGATGATGGCGGCTCATCGGGAAGGCTGCGCCTGGATTTCGATATCCTCCCACCGGGAGATATAAGGAGGAGCCTGGTAGCTCTTTCGAATGCCCCGGAGATCATGAACCAAATGATGCAGTATCGATTCTATAAGGGAAGATCGCTCAAGGGGCATAGTTTCGGGAATCTGCTTCTGACCGTATTATCGGATATTAAGGGCTCGATGTCAGAGGCTATAATAGGCTTAAGCGATATACTCAATATTCAAGGTATCGTTCTGCCTGTGACTACAGACAAGACAACACTCTGCGCGGAGTTTGAGGAAGGGACTGTAATAAAAGGGGAGAGCAAGATAGACCAGGCAGAAGGCAGGAGCCCGGATCTTCACATAAAGAGACTTTGGCACGAGCCAACGCCTAAATGCCACATAAGCGCTTTCTCCTCTATCCTAAATTCAGATATAGTTATAATTGGCCCCGGAGACCTATTTACCAGCATTGTGACAAATTTGGTCATCACCGATATTCAGAAAGCGATAGTATCTTCTATGGCCCAGAAGATATATATTTGTAATCTGATGTCGAAACCGGGTGAGACCACGGGATACACAGCCCAGGATCACGTAGCGGAGGTCATTAACTATATGAAGGGCGATCATCT
>JAZFTF010000049.1:0-7345 GCA_036446495.1 Candidatus Omnitrophota bacterium
GACTCCATCGTTGTCGATGGAAAAGAGATAAAGGTTATGACATATAAGAGCCCGGCGGAGATACCATGGAAGGACCTCGACGTAGATATTGTAATAGAGTCGACAGGCGTATTCAGGGAGAAGTCTCAGGTCGAGGAGCATATAAAGGCCGGCGCAAAGAAGGTCATCATATCGGCCCCCGCTAAGAATGAGGATATCACGATCGTGCTGGGTGTCAATGAAGGCATGTACGACCCGGCAAAACACAACGTGATATCGAACGCGTCTTGCACGACCAACTGCCTCGCACCCATAGCGAAGGTCCTCTTGGATAACTTCGGTATAGAGCGTGGTGTCATGACGACCATACACTCTTATACGAATGACCAGAAGATACTCGATCTTCCTCATAAGGATCTCAGAAGGGCGAGGGCAGCGGCGGTATCCATGATCCCGACATCTACCGGAGCGGCAAAGGCCGTAGGCCTTGTGCTTCCGCAGCTAAAGGGCAAGATGGACGGACTCGCCATAAGGGTACCGACCCCGAATGTCTCTTTAGTGGACCTGGTCTGTGAAGTGTCGAGAGAGGTCACTAAAGAAGAGGTAAACAAAGCGCTCGAGACTGCTGCGCTTGGAGAGCTCAAAGGCATAATGGAATACACTGAGGAGCCTCTTGTGTCAAAAGACTTTAACGGGAATCCAAGCTCCGCTATTGTCGACGCGCAGATGACCGCGGTCGTTGACAAGAAGCTTGTCAAGGTCCTCGGCTGGTACGATAATGAGTGGGCTTACTCTTGCAGGGTCATCGACCTTGTCGAGTATATAGCCAAGAAAGATTTAGAGGCCAGCAAGGTCGCGAAGGCTGCAACAGCGTAAAGAAGCGCGTGATAACAGTTGTTACGGTTAGCGGTGTGTGGTTAGCGGTTAGCGGGAAAAACCGCTAACCGTACACCGAAAACCGCTAACCGCATTTTGGAGAGGTAAGATGAACAAGAAGTCGATAAAGGATTTTGACTTAAAGGGCAAGCGAGTCCTCATAAGGGTGGATTTTAATGTCCCCCTGGACGGGGACCTTAAGATCACAGATGATACAAGAATAAAGTCTTCGATACCTACGATCGATTACGCTTTAAAGAACGGCGGGTCGGTCGTGCTCATGAGCCACCTGGGAAGGCCCAAGGGTAAGGTGAATGACAGTATGCGCCTTACGCCGGTGGCCAACCGCTTAAAAGAACTTCTCGGCAAAGATGTAGAGAAGCTTGATGAATGCATAGACGACAATGTAAAGGCAATAGTCGAGAAGAGTAAGCCCGGTGATATCGTATTGCTCGAGAATCTCAGATTCCACAAGGAAGAGGAGAAGAACGACCCTGACTTCGCCAAGAAGCTGGCTTCGTTGGGGGACCTTTTTGTAAATGACGCTTTTGGCACCTGTCACAGGGCGCATGCTTCTACGGAAGGGGTCACCAAGTATCTTCCTTCGGCTTCGGGTTTTCTGGTAGAAAAAGAGATAGAGTACTTCGAAAAGATCCTAAAGGCCCCTGAAAAGCCATACGTATCGATATTGGGCGGGGCCAAGGTCTCCGATAAGATAGAAGTGATAAATAGGCTCATGGAGAGTGTCGACGCCATATTGATCGGCGGCGCCATGGCATATACGTTCCTGAAGGCCCAAGGTATAAACGTTGGAGCCTCAAAACTTGAGGCCGACAAGCTGGACCTGGCCGGCCAGATACTTAAAAAGGCCGACCAGAAGAAGATCCGTTTCATACTGCCGTCTGACCATGTGATTGCCGATAAGGTGGATAAGAACGCGACTGTCAATGAGGTCCAAAACGAGATCCCGGACGGCTGGATCGGGCTCGACATTGGCAATGCTACGATAAAGAAGTTTAAAGAAGTCCTGGCCACCGCCAAGACGGTCGTCTGGAACGGCCCTCTGGGCCTATTTGAGATGGATAGGTTTGCCAACGGTACCAAAGAGATAGCCGAATATATTGCCAGCCTAAAGTGCACAAGCATTATAGGCGGGGGTGATACCGCCGCGGCCATTTCGAAATTCGGACTGGAAGATAAGATGTCACACATATCTACAGGCGGCGGGGCGTCTTTGGAGTATCTGGAAGGCAAGATATTGCCCGGTATAGCGGCATTGAACGATAAGTAAAGCTAACGGTCACGGTTAGCGGTTTGCGGTTAGTGTCTTCATATGCGCTAACCGTAAACCGAACACCGCAAACCTAAACAGTAGAGAGGCAGGATATGGCACGAAAATTCATTATCGCGGGTAACTGGAAGATGAACAATACCATAGGAGAGGCGATAGAGCTTGCCAACGGCCTAAAGAGGGAACTATACGAGGTCGAAAATATCGATATAGTCATATGCGCGCCTTTTACTGCTCTTGTGGAGGTCGCCGAGGTAACGATCAATTCCAATGTCGAGCTTGGCGGGCAGAACCTCTTTTGGGAAACGAAGGGCGCGTATACGGGCGAGGTCTCTGCAGGTATGCTCAAGGATGCGGGCTGCAAGTATGTAGTCATAGGCCATTCCGAGCGCAGAAAGTATTTCGGAGAGACTAACGAGACCGTGAACAAGAAGATAAGAGCGGCGCTCGACACAGGTCTCCTGCCGATCGTATGCGTAGGAGAGGTACTGGAAGAGAGGGAGTCGGGGAAGACATTTGACGTCGTGCGTGACCACATCGAGAACTCTTTGAAAGGACTATCTAAGGATGATATGTTGAAGATAACCTTAGCTTACGAGCCGGTCTGGGCCATAGGGACCGGTAAGACCGCTACCCCGGAACAGGCGGAAGAGGTCCATAAGTTTATAAGATCATTACTCGTTAAGCTCTATGACAAAGATATTGCCGAGGGTGTGAGGATACAATACGGGGGGAGTGTTACCCCCGATAATGTAGAAGGGCTTATGTCGAAAGAGAACATAGACGGGGCCCTGGTGGGTGGAGCCAGCCTAAAGATAGACAGCTTCTCCCAGATCGTCAAGAAGTCCAATTTATTATCATCACAGGTGAGGTGAACAGATGTATATATTTTTGATCGTGATCCACATAATATCCTGCATAGTCCTCGTCCTTACGATACTGCTCCAGTCGGGTAAGGGGGGCGGATTGAGTGAGTCATTCGGGGCGGGCTCGACATCGACCATATTTGGTACGAGCGCAACGAACTTCATGCAGAAAGCGACAGCCGTATGCGCTATTGTTTTTTTGGTGACGTCGTTGAGCCTGGCAATGCTCTCGAGCCGGAAGTCGAAATCGCTGATGCAGCTTGATAAGATAAAACGGGTTCTGCCGCAGGCGGAGAGGCAGATGATGCCGCAGGATATTGAGAAGGCGGCGCCTGTCAAAGGGCCTGATATAACAGAAGAGGCTTTTCCGATTGAAGAGGCCGAGATCCCTATTACAGAGTAGCTATCTCTTTTTCGCAAATGTTAGAAGACCGCTCTGCATTGGAGCGGTCTTTCTATTTTTTTTGGCCTCTTACGCACACGCGGGAGATGCCCCATCATATGGAGACGCATTTGTCAGCGCCTCTATCGGTGACGCCCGGACGCTCGTACCTGTACTGGCGTCAGACAGCGCTTCCGGGTCGATCGTCGGCCTTGTTTTTAACGGACTTGTAAAGTATGACAAAGATATAAAACTCGTAGGCGATCTTGCCAAGAGCTGGGAGATAAAAAATGGCGGACTCACCATAATATTTCATCTAAGGGATAATGTGAGGTGGCACGACGGCGTAAAGTTTACTGCGGAAGACGTAAAATTTACATATGAGAAGCTTATAGACCCGGTTGTCCCGACGCCATACAGCGGTGACTTCAAGAAGATCAAGAGGTTGGAGATAATAGACGATTATACGATAAAGGTCGTCTATAAAGAGATCTTCTCGCCCGGCCTGGCTAGCTGGGGCATGGCGATCATGCCCGAGCACCTATTGAGGAATGAAGATCTATTGACCACCGATTTTTCCAGACATCCCATAGGGACCGGGCCTTATAGATTCAAAAGGTGGCGTTCAGGCGACAGGATAGATCTCGTCTCGAACCATGATTACTTTGAGCACAGGCCATACATAGATAGATATATATACAGGATCATTCCCGACCCCACCACTATGTTCCTTGAGCTCCAGACTGAGTCTGTAGATTCTATGGGGCTATCTCCGCTTCAATATAAAAGGCTTACAGACACAAGCTTCTTTAAACAACGTTTTCAAAAATTCAAGTACCCGGCCTTCGGCTATACATACATGGGTTATAATCTGAAGGACAAGAGGTTTGCCGACAAGAGAGTGAGGCAGGCCATAAACTACGCTGTCGACAAAGAGGAGATAATAGACGGAGTCCTATTCGGGCTCGGTAGGGTATGCACAGGGCCTTTTGTTCCCGAGTCGTGGGCCTATAACAAAGATGTCAAGGCAACTCCTTACGACACGGATAAGGCGCGGGAGCTGCTTTCAGAAGCCGGCTGGATAGACTCCGACAAGGACGGCTGGTTAGATAAGGACGGCGAGATATTTGAGTTTACCATACTTACAAACCAGGGCAATGGCCAACGCAAACAGACGGCCGAGATAATACAGCGAAGATTGAAGGACGTAGGCATAAGGGTCAAGATACGCGTTCTTGAGTGGGCGGTATTCTTAAAAGAGTTTATAGACAAGAGGCGCTTCGAGGCGGTCCTTCTGGGGTGGGGGCTCTCGCGCGACCCGGATTGCTACGATATATGGCACTCTTCAAAGACAAAAGAGGGTGAGTTCAATTTTGTGGGCTACGCGAACAGTGATATCGACTGGCTCCTTGAGGCCGGACGCAGCACCTTCGATATCGAGAAGCGAAAGAACGCTTACCATGTTATACACCAGATCCTTTATGACGAGCAGCCGTACCTCTTCCTCTATGTCGGAGACGCCCTTCCGGTGGTCCACAAGAGATTCAGGGGGGTCGAAGCCGCGCCGATAGGTATCGGCTATAATTTTATCGATTGGTATGCTCCTAAAGCAGAACAGAGGTATAGGCAATGATAGGGTATATTCTTAAGAGGATATTAAACCTGATACCGGTATTTATCGGCATAACACTTATATCATTCGCCGTTATACATCTCGCCCCCGGAAAGCCTACGGACCTTATGATGGAGATGAACCCTAAAGCTGACTACGAGGCCCAAGAGAGGCTGGACGAGATATTCGGGCTCGATCGCCCCCTCCATGTCCAGTATCTCACCTGGCTCAAGAAGATCCTTGTGCTGGACTTCGGTATCTCTTTTGTCGATGGGAGGCCGGTCTTAAAAAAGATAGCCGAGAGGATGCCTGTGACGATACTTATAAACGTCTTGGCGTTGATCATTATTATATCGGTGGCGGTCCCGATAGGCGTAAAGAGCGCGGTAGCCAGGGGAGGGCTTTTTGATAAAGCTTCAACGATCTTTGTCTTTGCCGGCTTTGCCATGCCGAGTTTTTGGCTCGCTCTTATACTCATGTCGTTCTTCTCGGTAAGGCTGGGGTGGTTCCCTGTATCGGGAATAACGTCGTTGGATTTTGAGAACTTCTCTATTTTTGGAAAGATATTCGATATCGCGCACCACCTTGTATTGCCGTTGATCGTTGCCAGTATTGGGGGCTTGGCGGGATTTTCGAGATATATGCGTCAGTCGATGCTCGGTGTCTTGGAGGAAGATTACATAAGGACGGCGAGGGCCAAAGGACTTGATGAATCTACCGTCATATATGGCCATGCCTTAAAGAACGCCCTATTGCCTATTGTGACGATACTCGGACTGTCGATACCCGGGCTCATAAGCGGCAGCGTTATATTCGAATCGATATTCAATATCCCCGGCATGGGCAGGCTCATGGTGGAGAGTGTATTTACAAGAGATTATAATACTGTTATGGCCGGCCTGGTATTGAGTGCGCTCCTGACCCTTCTAGGAAACCTCATAGCCGATCTTACTTATTTTTATATAGATCCGAGAATAAAGGCAGGGGGATAGATGAAAGACCTGATAAAGAACAAACTGGCGTTGTTTGGGGCATCCACGATACTCGTCATGATCATCATAGCTTTATTGGCGCCTCTTACAGCTACGCATGATCCTAGCGCAATAAACATTGAAGACGCTCTCACCGGTCCTTGCAGGACGCATCTATTCGGCACTGACGCTCTAGGTAGAGATATATACTCGAGGATGGTATACGCTACGCGCGTAGCCCTTTCGATAGGATTTATAGCTGTCGGCATAGCCGCTCTCCTGGGTCTTTTTCTTGGGTCGTTAGCCGGTTATTACGGAGGAAAGGTTGACGGCATTATAATGAGGTTTGCCGACATCATGCTTTGCTTTCCCGCGTTCTTCCTGATGCTTTCTGTAATTGCGGTTGTGGGCCCTAGCATATTCAATATAATGATAGTGATCGGCCTTACTAGCTGGATGGGGATGGCCAGGCTTATACGAGCGGAGATCTTGAGCTTGAAGAGCAGAGACTTCGTATCGGCGTCGAAAGCGCTTGGGGCTTCAGACGGGTATATTATATTGCGCCACCTTATACCTAACGGGATCGCCCCTGTGCTCGTAAGTTTTGTATTTGGCGTGGCCGGGGCCATACTGACCGAGGCGGGCTTGAGTTTTCTGGGTCTTGGTGTCCAGCCGCCCGATCCGAGCTGGGGCAATATGATCATGGATGGCAAAGCGGTCATGGGCGTCGGGTGGTGGGTGATACTATTTCCCGGATTGGCGATACTTATAACTGTACTGGCCTTCAATCTCCTGGGCGAAGGCCTGAACGACGTATTTAACCCACGCTTAAAGAGGCAGTGATGTTGCTGGATGTGAAGAATCTAAAAGTATATTTCGGGAATGACCACACTGGACTTACTAAAGCCGTTGACGATATAAGTTTTGACGTGGGCGATAACGAGGTTGTTGGCATAGTGGGCGAGTCAGGTTCGGGCAAGACTATGACAGCCCTCTCTATAATGAGATTGATACCACGTTCCGGATACTTCGCGGGAGGCAAGGTACTATTCTCCGGGCGGGATATTTTAAAACTCGATGGGGAAAAGATGCGCAAAATGCGCGGGCAGTTTATCAGCATGATATTCCAAGAACCTTTTACATCGCTCAATCCTGTGCTGATGGTGGGCGACCAGATAGCGGAGTCTATACTGGCCCATAGATCTGTTTCCCCTAAAGAGGCTGTAGAGAAGATACTGGAATTATTAGAGAAGGTCCAGATGAAGGATCCAGAGACCGTATATCACAAATACCCGCACCAGCTCTCCGGCGGGCAGAGACAGAGGATCATGATAGCCATGGCATTGGCGCTGAGACCTAAGCTTCTCA
>JAZFTF010000050.1:0-4921 GCA_036446495.1 Candidatus Omnitrophota bacterium
GCTTCCCAAGCTTACAGCCTTGTCGCAGTATCCTATAGCCTTACCAAACTCTCCTCTATCAAGATATATGACCGCTAGATTGTTATACGTAAGGGCGTGGGTTGGGTCTTTCTCTATAGCTTTATTGAACATAGAGATGGCATCATCCTCTTGGCCTATATATGAGTAGAGAGCGCCAAGGTTGTTGTAGGCGTCCGGCACGTTCGGGTCTATCTCTATGGCTCTCTTGTATGAGTCTATAGCCTCTTTGGGCCTGCCCATAGCGTTATAAGTATTACCGAGGTTGTTATATGTGCCTGTATCTTTTGGATCCAGCATCACAGCCTCTGTATAAGCATCTATGGCTTCTTCATATCTGGCTGCCGCCTTGTATGCGTTTCCAAGATTAAAATACGCCTCTACATATTCGGGATAACGCTTCAGAGCCTCTTTATACGCCCGGATCGCCTCATCGCTCTTACCGATCCTACCATAGAGATTGCCGAGGTTAAAATACGTCCCGCCGAAGCTGGGCGAGATCTGTATAGCCTTCTCGTACCACTTTATCGCCTCTTCTGTATTCCCCATGGACGCGTATGCCGTGGCTAGATTATGATATGGATATATAAAATACGGATTGCGCTCTATCGCCTTTTTATATGATACGATCGCTCTCTCTTTATCACCCATCTCGTCATACTTTATCCCTAGGCTATTATGCGCCCTGAAACTTTCGGGTGCGTATCTCAATGTCCTCTCATAAAATGCTATTGGATCTTTCCAAGTAGCATTCTGCATTACTGTAAGACAGGAAAAGAAGAGCGTTAATGATACCGCTCCTGCTACGGCAAGGCGGCGAGATCTCTCCTTGATATAGACCCTCTCTAAACCGCTCGCCAACAAGATAAAGAAACCTATAGAAGGCATATATAGCCAGTGTTCGGCCATATAGGCGTTTATCGGATAGAGATTCGATTGCGGAAGGAGTGTGAGAATAAACCAGGTAATAGAGAAAAATATGACAGGAGAGTTCCTCTTCTTAAAAGAATAAGCCAAGATCCCGGCAAACGCAAATAACCCAAAAATGGCCTTTGGATGAAATATACTAAATAGGCCGTTACCGTACTCCATATGCAGGCCTATCGGTAATATAAGAAGCCTCAGGTATTCCGTAAAGGCAACGAAGAACCCGGGGGCCCTCTGGAATATTGTAGTATCGACGATCGTGTGAGGCAATAACGCTTTCAGATGGGTAAACCGTAAAACTACATAAAGGGCGGCAATCCCCACCATAGGCAAGAAGCGCTTAAGGTCTAGCTTTTTTTTGAAAGCGTAATGGTAGACCAGCAATAATACAGGGAGCATAAGGGGACTCTCTCTGGATAAAAGAGCTGCTGCATAAGAAACCAGGGCGATGATATATGGCATCGATTTTTTTGAGCGCAGAGACTTTATGTAGCATATTATCGACAAGAGCATAAAGACCCCTGCCAGGAGGTCTGCCCTGCCCGATATATAGCAGACCGCCTCAGTCATTACCGGATGGACTACAAAGAGTACACTAGAAAACAGAGATAGCCTTGGGTTTGTAAATAGGAGTGCTGTAAACCAATATACGCAGGCCCCAGCAAGGACATGCAGGAAGATATTAGTAAGGTGGTAGCCCCTGACATTCAGCCCCCATATCGAATGATCGAACATATAGGTAAGCATCTGGATAGGCCTGTAAAAATTTGACTGTGTCTGGGCGCCCGCAGCTATGTCCTTGGTGAATATATTGGCTATATGCCCCCAGCTCTTGATATATATATTGTTCTTCACCAGGTAAGCATCGTCCCATACGAATTGGCCTCCTGTGGAATTTAGATAAAGGGCGAAACCGAGCACTACAAGCAATAATATCGATAAGAAGACGATCTTTCTATCGGCCGGCTCTCTATTTGGCTCTATAGTGGCAGGGGCCTGGCCCTTCTCTTTTTGCCTCTCTAAGAACTTTTTTATCTTTCTCTCGCGTATATTGAGTTCATTGGCTATTTGGCCAATAGGCCTTTTATCGATATTATCGAGTATATACTTCTTCTCTCTATCGTTCATCTCTCTTTTCCGACGATCGTTCTACCTGATCATATCCAAGACCATGCCCGCTATAGCCGGCGCGGCGGTAAGGCCCGGGGATTCTATGCCGATGAGGTTTATAAACCCCGGCAATCCCTTTTCGCTCTCCTCTTTTATCACAAAATCCCTGAAAAGTTCGCCCTCTCCCTGCAATTTAGGCCTGACACCCGATGTGTCCTGGCTAAGATCTTCTTTATCCAAAAAAGGCAAAAAGCGGCTGCAGGAATCGTAGAATGGCCCCTTCGCCTCTTCGTCTACATTATAATCGATCTGGCCCCTATCTATAAACTTCTCATCCGGTCCAAGCCGGACCATCCCCGAGAGGTTAGGGGTGGCGTGTATACCAAGGGCAGTTGCTTTGGGTTTGGGCACAGGATAGATCAACCTCTTGATATAGGAGCTCTTCTTCGTGCCGAGCTTAAAGTATTGCCCCTTGCAGTACTTCAGCTTGTAATCGGCCTTATCTATATCTATACCGGCTATGCCGGCTACTGTATCCGACTCTAATCCGGCGCAGTTTATCACTATCTGCGACAAGAATTGAAAATCTTCTCCTGTCGTGTCTTTTACTGTGATCTTATAACCCTCTTTGAGGTGTTCTATCCTTATGACTTCTGTATCGTAGGATATGGAAGCGCCATTCTCTTTAGCCTGCTGAGCAAAGAATGACATAAGCTTATGGGTGTCGACTATACCCGTAGTCCCGGAGTAGATCGCCTCGCAGGCGGTGATGTTCGGCTCGAGATCTTTTACCCGATCCTTGTCCAAAAGATCGATATCGTTTACTCCATTGGCTCGGGCATTCTCAAATAACGCTTCCAGGTCCGCTTTCTCAGATGGGTCAACGGCAACTATGAGTTTTCCCAGTCTTTTATAGGGTATGCGGTTCTTCTCGCAGATCTCGTATACCAATCTATTTCCCTCTATACATGTCCCGGCCTTTAAAGAACCTTTTGGATAGTAAATACCGGCGTGTATGACCTCGCTGTTACGGGCACTCGTCTCCTGCCCGAACGACCTGTGTCTCTCGAGAAGATAGACTGAACTTTTTTTTCGCGAGACTCCCGCAGCTACGCTTAAGCCGACGATACCCGCCCCTATTATGACCGCTTCGACCTTTTCCATAAATGAGTATATGTGTGAATTTTATCCGCCGAAGGCAGATCTTTTTAATTCTATAGGCCTGCGTTGAGGGTTAAGAAGTTCTTCAATTTTCTGCTTCTAGTGGGGTGGCGTAATTTACGCAGAGCTTTTGCCTCTATCTGGCGTACTCTCTCTCTTGTCACATTAAAAATAGATCCGACCTCCTCAAGCGTCCTGGGATAACCGTCTCCTATTCCAAAGCGAAGCCTAAGGACCTTTCTCTCTCTATCTGTAAGTGTGCTCAGGACATCTCCAACCTGCTCCTTGAGCATAGAATACGCGGTGGCGTTGGCGGGTGAAACAGCGCGCTTATCCTCGATAAAATCCCCAAAATGCGTATCGCCTTCGTCTCCTATGGGGGTCTGCAGCGAGATAGGCTCCTGCGCGATCTTGAGTATGCCCCTCACCTTGTCTACGGGCATCTTCATATCATACGCTATCTCTTCGGGCGTGGGCTCCTTCCCGTTCTCCTGCACCAGGGCCCGGGATATACGGATAAGCTTATTTATCGTCTCTGTCATGTGGACGGGGATCCTTATGGTCCTGGACTGGTCGGCTATAGAGCGCGTTATCGCCTGCCTTATCCACCAGGTGGCATAGGTAGAAAATTTATAACCCCTCTCGTACTCGAACTTATCGACAGCCTTCATTAGGCCTATATTCCCTTCCTGTATAAGATCCAAGAATGAGAGCCCCCTGTTCGTATACTTCTTGGCAATACTCACGACGAGCCTGAGGTTGGCGGCCACCAACTCTTTCTTGGCCTTGCTGAACTTCGCCTCTTTCGCCTTTACGCCCTTTATCTGATCCCCGACCTTGTCGCTGGGGAGATCGAACTCTCTCTCTATGCTGCGCTTCTGCCGCTTGAGCCCGGCTACCTCTTTGCCTGATCTCTTCCTTCTCTTAAGTTTCTTGATATCCCATTCTATCTCGTCAAGCCGGGCAATCTTGCTCTTTATGCTCGTGAATATCTCCTCTACAACGCTTGTGCACAGATCCAGCTTCTGCAGAAGCTCTATAAGACGCTCGTTATTGCGCGTCTTCTTTATGGTCCTTAGGACCTTTTTCAGATTGTTCTTTATCTTTGACCTGTCTGGTGTTTGATCAAGATTGATGAAGTCGTCGATATTCTTTTTGTCCATCAAGATATCTTTTACTAGCTTGACGGCCTCCCTTTTGGCGGGCCTGCACTCAAAGACCTCCTTGTTGAACCGCTTCTCGGCTTCCTTTATCTTCTCGGCCAGTTTAAGCTCTTCTTCTCTGGTTAAAAGCGGGATCTGCCCCATCTGCCTCAGGTACATCTTCACCGGGTCGTCCATCTGCACGAGCTTGGTGGGGGGCACTTCAGGCTCTTTCTGTTCCGGCTTCTCAAGCCCATCTTCCGCCTGGGCATCCTCTTTCTTGACGAATGCCTGTGCGGCCTCTTTTGAATCTACTATCTTAATATTCTCTTCTTTCAAGAGAGTGAATATCTTATCTATCTCTTCCGGCGACACTATCGTATCGGGTATTATGTTATTAAGCTCTTCGTATGTCAGGCAGCCATTCTCTCTGCCGGCCTCTAAGAGCTTATTGATCGTCTTCTCCTGTTTAGTCATCCTTTTCTTGCCTTCCTTGGTCATTTGGCACTCTTTAGCATCTCGTTGTACTTCATCACCAGTCCGACTACTCCTGTATCATCTCC
>JAZFTF010000051.1:0-5716 GCA_036446495.1 Candidatus Omnitrophota bacterium
CATTCAAGCCGTGGGAATGGACATATCCTGACTACGCCACGCGGGAATATATCTCTTTCTTCAATGGCGTAAGAAAATCGTATTCGGATCAAACAGATATTGTAGAGTTATGAAGCTAAAAAGTATACTTGTAATCATACTATCGAGCCTTGTCATATCAGCGGTCATCCTCTCGACCATATTCGGCTTGTCTCTCTTTATAGGATGGAAAGAGAGAGAAGCGGCAAAACTCCACAATGAGACACTCTCATCCCTTAACGCGAAGCGCTACAGCCAATATCTAAGTGTTCAGGGTATACAGCCTAAATTTGAAAAGAGAGGCCTATATAAAGACGAGTGCGTGTTGGTTGGTTCACTCAAGAATAACGGCTACCGGACCATAACCTCTGTTGAGCTGTCTGTTATGTTCTTAAACAACTCAGGTGATGTCATACATACCGAAAAGGTATATCCACTCAAGACCTCTATCATGCCGCGAAAAACTACCATTGCCGCGCTCTCGCTCTTTACAAGCGGCAAAGAAGTGCCGGTATTGCCGGGTGAGTCGATAAAGTTCAAGCATGTCCTTAGCGAACAGAAGGATAAAGATATAATAAGCCCCATCAAGAACAACCGTTACGGCACAAATCCAAAAGAGTGGTCGGGAAAACTCGATCAAGTGATAACATGCGTCAAATTTTAGGTAAAGAGATATGAAGAAACTCTACTTGGTACTTGTTGCTATTATATGCATCGCCATCATCCTTTTCGTAGCAACCTTCTTCTATATAGACACCCATAGGCGCGTGTCATTCATATACAATATATATGAAAATGACATCCCCGTCGCTAGTGTCAAGGTTGATAAGTACAACACCGAAGACCAGATCGTTTATAAATCGGTCACTAAAACCCCGTTGCGCTCGATAACAGGCAAGTATAAGCGCAAGCTGTCTATAGATAAGGATACCCTAAGGATCCACGGATATAATAAAAAATACTTTAGCGGCAGAGTAAACATGAATGTGTATATAAAACCGGTCGACTCGAGCGTAAACTTTCTGGCATTAGGCCACTCCAACTTTTGCTACACGGAGAGAATGCCTGTCGACAAGGAGTTTGTTATATTCGAGCGCGAGGCAATAGTCTCTTATTTCAACATAATGGATAAGTATGACTTTAAAAACGAGCGACCCCAGACACTGTCTGTTCTGACACATTCATACGCGTTCCTACCACCGCAGAGAAATACCATCGAAGTAGAACTCAAAGGAGAAGAAACTGTAACATTAAACGACAAGAAGATGAGATCGCTTCTGTTCAAGATAAGGTTGCCGGATAAGAAAGAAGTTCTCATGTGGGCAAACTGGTGGAACCACGTGCCCCTGATAATTGAGATACCCAAAGACAAATTCAAAGCCGTGCTGTCAAACGTTCCAGAGACGATCGAGGCAAAAACATACGAGATCACTACCGATCTTTATGAAGACAGAGAAGTGACGTTTAAGAACAAAGATGTCACGCTCTCCGGAACCCTGTCTATACCTAGAGGAGAAGGGCCTTTCCCGGCAATCGTTCTGGTAGGTGGGCCCGGCCCTCAGGATAGAGACGAGTTCGGTATGTTCACCGATATGGCCGACGGTTTTGCCCAGAACGGCATAGCGACACTAAGGTTCGATAAAAGAGGGGTCAACAAGAGCGGAGGAAGTTTCTCTAAATTCACAGGGGGAGACCTGACAGAAGATATATCAAAAGCAATAGACTTTCTCGCGCAGCAGGACTCAATAGACAAAGAGAAGATAGCCCTATTAGGGCACTCGGAGGGAGGGCGTTACGCCGCCACAGTCGCCGCCTCCAACCCGAACGTATCCGCCTGCGTAATAATGGCCGGCATCGATATAGTGGACCTTCCTGATGTTGACCTGGAGATGATGTGGCATTTCGACGATATCGCCAAAAGCTGGGATAAAGAGTATATAAAAAATATAGCAAAATCAGCCAACGATACCTCAAACATATTGAAGAGCGGAAAAGACTGGGCGATACTCCTACACAAAAGGGTCTACCTGAAAAAGAGGCGTCTAGACGTTGAGAGCAACTCACTACAGATAGTAAGGAACCTAAAGATACCCTTGCTTATACTGGGCGCGAAGAGAGACACCATAATACCCCCCGAACACATAAAGTCATTGGATGAGGCCCTAAAAGAGAGCGGTAACAAAGATCATGATACAGTTATTTTTAACAAACTAAATCATTTTTTCGGAGAGATGGTAATCGAAGGCACTACAAAGACCCATCTAGTCATAGACAAAGAGATCGTTCCTACCATATTAAGTTGGCTTGACAAAAAGGTAATATCCCCGCCAGAGCCGGAGCCAATACCCGAGCCAGAGATCTCGCAACCGCAGCCAGAAGATGCTGCCACAACCACAATCGAGAGGGATGATGCTGTATCTGATCCGGAAACAGCAAAACCTAAAGAAAAAGACCTGCCGGAGAAAACCCCGGCAGTCAAAGAAGGAGGTTTGTAGGAATATGAAAAAGATCATTCTGCTTTTATTTTTAGCCGTTTTTCTTAACAGTGCGGTGACAATATGCTCCGCTGAAGAACTGGAAAAAGACTTTTCGGCAAATGATAAATTCACAAGGAGCGTGGTAAATATCGCCACATTCTATCTGGAAGTACCCAGAACCGTGTACGAGACGACAAAAGATAAAAATCTCGTCACTGGGGTCCTGTACGGTCTCCCCCTTGGGTTTGCAAAAGGCCTGGTCAGGTTCGCGGTAGGGGTGGTAGAGCTAGGCACATTTCCTTTTGAACCTTTTGAGCCGCTTCTAGAGCCGGAATTCCTCCTCCTCGAGAGATAATAGGATAACAGATGAATTGCTCGCGACGCGAGTTTTTAAAGAGCAGTCTCGCTTTTGCGTTAGGGGCACCGCTCCTGTCAAAAAATGCCTTCGCTAAAAACATAACCCCGCCTCTGCATGAAGCTATGTTCTATAAAAACCTGGATGAAGAGACCGTGAGGTGCGAACTCTGTCCACACAGCTGCGTCCTGGGAGAAGGAGGAAGGGGTTTCTGCAGAGCGAGGGAATGCCGTGGTGGAAAACTATACTCGCTCGTTTATGAGCTCCCTTGCTCAACACACATCGACCCCATAGAAAAGAAGCCGATGTTCCACATGTTTCCCGCTTCCAAGTCTTTCAGCATAGCGACCGCCGGATGCAACTCCAGATGTAAATATTGCCAGAATTGGCAAATATCACAAGCAAGGCCTGAGGAGACCGTAAATATAAAATTGACCAAAGAACAGGTTGTGGCCAAGGCCATAGAAACCGGCTGCAGATCTATAGCTTACACCTATTCCGAACCTACTATATTTTATGAATATGGGTTAGACACCGCGAAGCTGGCGAATGCGAAAGGGGTCAAGAATATATGGATAACCGGCGGGATGATAAATCCCGAACCCCTCAAAGAGTTGTCGAGATACGTAGAGGCCGCGAACATAGACTTCAAGGCCTATGACGATAACTTCCTCAGGAAGATATGCGCGCAGAACCTAAAGACGATAACAGAGACCGTAAAGATATCTAAAGAGAGCGGGATGTGGATAGAGATCACGAATCTCATAATCCCGACCTTAAACGACAGCCCGGCGAAGATACGCGAGCTTGCCCTCTGGATCAAGAATAATGTCGGGAAAGACGTGCCACTCCACTTCTCCCGATTCTGGCCTATTTATAAATTAAAGAACCTGCCGCCAACACCCGTAGCGACCCTCGAGAACGCGAGAGAGACGGCCCTCGAAGCCGGTCTTGAGTACGTATATATAGGAAACCTGCCCGGACACGAGGGAAATAATACCTACTGCCCTTCTTGCAAGAGTCTCGTCATAGGAAGAAGGGGATACCTTGTTACGGCAATAAATATGTCGGGCTCAAAATGCAGATCCTGCGGACACAAGATACCGGGAATATGGCAATGAAGCTACACGGCATTATAGCTTTAACATCTCTCTTCTCGGGATATCTCCGCAGAGTGAAACCCCGCATCGTCCCGCTTCGCCCCTATTTCCAAAAACGAAGCGGGGCTGGTGCGGAGGTAAGGAGGCGCCTCGCCTTCGCGATAATGGCGGTAGGGGCCACCTCGATCGTCGCGCAGATAGTCCTTTTGCGCGAGCTCATAGTAGTCTTCTACGGCAACGAAATATCTGTCGGCATACTCCTGTCCAGCTGGTTTCTTCTCGGAGCGGCAGGCAGTTTGATCTCAGCAAAGCTGGCCAATAGAGTAAAAGATGGTCTGGCCCTTTTCTGTCTTTGCCAGCTTTTATTGAGTGCGGCCCTTCCATTTTTGGTCGTTCTGGTAAGACACATAAAATTCCTCTTCGGGTTCCTCCCAGGAGAGATAATACCGCTCGGGATACTCGCCATTACCGGTCCTTTGATCATAGCGCCTGTATCTTTTACCCTGGGTTTTATATTCGCCCTAGGCTGCAAGATATTCCCGGTCGAAGACCCGGCTCTCAAGATAGGGCGTGTCTACATACTGGAGTCTGTCGGGGCAGCTATCGGCGGTCTATTCGCCAGTTTTATTCTTATAAAATACTTTAGTTCGATACAGATACTCACAGGCATGGCTGTCTTGAATATGATATCATGCATAGCGCTGGCAAATATCGCTCAAGGCAACAGGACCATAACACTTATAAAAACCTTCTCCTATGCCGTCTTGGTCGCGATAGCAACCGCCTTGGCCTTCGGAGGCATCGGCTATCTGGACAGAAGTAGCCTCGAAGCAGAGTGGCGCCCTTTGAAAGTGCTCATCTCAAAGAATTCCATTTACGGCAACGTCACGGTAACAAAAAGCGGCTCCCAAGTCTCTTTCTTCACGAACGGTCTCCATAACTTCACCGTCCCAGATCAGCTTTCACGGGAAGAGTCCGTACACTTCATATTTTCTCAACACGAAGACCCGAAGGATATACTCATTATCGGGGGTGGGGCAGGGGGGCTCCTGCGGGAGATACTTAAATATAAGGTCAAAAAAATAGATTACATAGAACTCGACCCGCTCATAATAGAACTTGCCCGTAAATTCTTACCGGGTCACGAGCTCGATGATAGGAGGCTTAATATAATAAATACCGACGGGAGGCTATTTGCAAAGAACGCCCCCGATGCCTACGATGTAGTAATAATCTCTGTCCCGGATCCATATACGGCGCAGCTAAACAGATTCTACACGAAAGAGTTCTTTGAAGAGGCTAAGAAGGCGATGAGGATCAACGGTGTCCTGTCTATCGGGGTAACATCCAGCGAGAACTACATAAGCCCGGAATTGGGGGATTTTCTCTCTTCCATAGGCAGGACACTAAAGGATGTCTTCGCGGATGTCGCTTATATACCTGGTGATACAGCGTACTTTATGGCTGCCCCAAAGAAAAATATCCTGACGGTAGATGGCGGCGAGATCGCGTCTAAACTAGTTTCGAGAAATATCAGTACCGGCTTTGTAAGTGCGGACTACCTATTCTCAAAATTATCGAAAGACAGGGTCGATTATATGCGCCTGGCGCTTGATAGAAATGCTACTATAGGGACGAATCACGACTTTAGACCGATATCCTACTATTACGATATGGTGCTATGGTCTACTTATTTCAGGAGCTGGCTACACAAGGTACTCGGTTTTATAAATCCGAAAACAATATGGTCTGCTTTCCTTTTAGTC
>JAZFTF010000052.1:0-6582 GCA_036446495.1 Candidatus Omnitrophota bacterium
AGATCGATGCTTTCCTATCGGGCTTAAGGAAGGATATCATCGTTTTTTTTGACGAGGCGTACTACGAATTTGCCAAAGACTACAGAGGTTACCCTGATACGCTTAAGTATTTGAGAGCCAAGAGGAATGTCATTATAACCAGGTCCTTCTCCAAGGCCTACAGCCTCGCGGGGCTGCGCATAGGTTACGGCATAGCATCGAAAGAACTGATAAACGCCATGAACAAGGTAAGGGAGCCTTTTAATGTCAATTCGCTCGCCCAGGTCGCCGCGCGGGCGGCCCTTAAGGATCATACATTTGTTGAGAGGTCGAAAGAATTTGTTAATATGGGAAAAGAGTTCCTGTATAAGCAGCTCGATTCGTTAAATATAGAGTATATACCCAGCGCCACAAATTTTATATTGATAAAGATAGGAAAAGACGCCCCTAATATCTACGGGAAGCTTTTGAATAACGGTGTTATAGTCAGAAATATGTCTTCATGGGGATTGACGGATTGCCTGCGCGTTACCGTGGGCACTATGAAGGAGAATATGAAATTTATAAATACCCTTAAGAAAATTATATGCTTAGCGCTTAGCGCATAACGCATAGCGTATAGCGGATAGCGTTTAGCGTATAGTTTAAAAAAGAATCGGTTTTTTTCTATACGCTAAACGCTATACGCTAAAAATGGAGGTACTTTCATGATTATAGTATTGAGGCCTGACGCGACACAGAGTCAGGTAAAGCATATTGTTGATAGGGTGAAGAAGCTCGGACTCAAGCCTATGATATCCAGGGGCAAAGAGAGGACGATCATAGGCGTTATAGGAGACGAAGATGTCATAAGGATCCAGCCGCTCGAGGTCTTCCCCGGTGTTGAAAAGGTAATGCCTATATTGAAACCGTATAAGCTCGTCTCCCGCGATTTCAAGAAAGAGGATACGGTAGTAAAGATAGGAAAAGGCGTCCAGATCGGCGGTAAGAGGATAGTCGTGATGGCTGGGCCGTGCTCTGTCGAGAATAGGCGGGTCCTTCTCAGGACGGCTAGGGCGGTGAAACGTTCAGGCGCGACTGTATTGAGAGGCGGCGCCTATAAACCGAGGAGCTCTCCCTATAGTTTTCAGGGCCTAGGCGAGAAGGGGCTTAAGATGCTTGCCGCGGCAAAGAAAGAAACAGGCCTTCTTATAGTCACGGAACTCATGGATACAAAAGACGTAAAACTCCTTGAGAAGTACGCGGATATCATCCAGATCGGCGCCAGGAATATGCAGAACTTCAACCTCCTCAAGGCGGTGGGGCAGACTAGAAAACCCGTTCTATTAAAGAGGGGGATGTCGAGCACCATAAAAGAGTTCTTGATGTCGGCCGAGTATATATTATCAGAGGGAAATTTCAATGTCATATTGTGCGAGCGTGGGATAAGGACCTTCGAGGACTACACAAGGTTTACACTGGACGTAAACGCTGTTCCAGCCATAAAGTCCCTGAGTCATCTGCCGATAGTGGTAGATCCTTCACACGCTACCGGAAGGTGGGGGCTTGTTCCGGCTGCCGCGAGGGCGGCAATAGCCGCCGGTTGCGATGGTCTTATAGTGGAGGTTCACCCCAATCCAGAGGTGGCGCTATCAGACGGGACACAATCACTTCTTCCGGAGAAGTTTGATACACTTATGCGCGACATAAAAAGGGTGGCGGCGGCTGTAGACAGGGAGCTATAAAAACTAACAAACAGAATGTTGCGGTTCGCGGTTAGCGGTTCGCGCGAGATATGAAAACCGCAAACCGAAAACCGCAAACCGAGATAAGCTATGAGAAAAATAGATAAGATCGCTATTATCGGGGTAGGGCTTATAGGAGGATCTATAGGGCTAGCGGTAAAGTCGAAAAGATTAGCTTGTAAAGTTGTAGGCATAGGCCACCGGCAGAGTTCTATAAATAGCGCGCTAAAATGCGGAGCGATAGATATAGGGACGCTAAACCCCAAAGAGGGTGTAAAGGATGCTGATATAGTGATACTCGCGACTCCGATACTCTCAATGGTGAACATGGTCAAAAGGATAGCACCATTCCTTAAAGAAGGGGCGATATTGACCGATGTAGGTAGTACAAAAGAAGCCCTTACCAGGCAGATAGAAAAGGCCTTGCCCAAGAGCGTAGGCTTTGTCGGAGGGCACCCTATGGCCGGCTCAGAGAAGAGAGGTGTCGATCAAGCTAAAAAGGACCTCTTCCGTGATTCTTTATGTATATTGACAAATACGAGATCCACAAACAAGGGTTTTTTAAACACTATAAAATGTTTCTGGAAAGAGATCGGGGCAGATGTTGTTGTGCTCTCTGCCAGGAAGCATGACCGGATCGTATCCCAGATAAGCCACCTACCGCATATGGTAGTATTTTCTATATTAGCCGGGATAGATAGTGAGAGCCTAAAGTTCGCGTCGAGCGGTTTCTGTGATACCACCAGGATAGCTGCTAGCGATCCGAAGATATGGAGAGACATAGCAGTAACAAACAAGGACGAGATCCTTAGATCTATACGCGCCTTTAAGAAGAACTTGTCCACCCTTGACAGGGCAATAAATAGAACAGACAGCGCAGCGCTCTTGCGCATATTCAAGGGCGCAAAAAAGAAGAGGGAAGCTTTAAGTTAGATGATAATAGCTATAGATGGGCCGGCCGGAAGCGGAAAGAGCACTGTAAGCAAGAGAGTCGCACAGAAGCTCAATTTACTATATGTAGATACGGGCGCAATGTACCGCGCGCTTACCTTAAAAGCCATCCGCAAGAGGTTTGATCTGAGAGACAAAGAGATCTTATCGGATCTTGCCAGGAATACGAAGATAGATCTGAAGTATGACAAAGATAACAGTCTTATCGTACTCTTGGATGGAGCCGATGTCTCTAAAGATATAAGGACGCCGGAGTTGACCAATAATATAAAGTTCATAGCCGGCACGCCGGATGTCCGGGCCGAGATGGTCAAGATGCAGCGGAGCGTGGCGGCTAGAGGCCCCGGAGCGGTCTTAGAGGGTAGGGATATAGGGACTGTGGTCTTCCCGGACGCCGATAAGAAATTTTATCTCGACGCGGATTTTAGAGAACGGGCCGCGCGCCGGCATAAAGAATTATTAGAAGCCGGCCAGAGCGTAACTCTGAAAGATATAGAGGAAGACGTAAAGGCGCGGGATAAGAACGATATGGAGAGAAAAGCAGGCCCGCTTAAAAAGGCTGATGACGCTATTGCCATAAACACGACGGCATTGACGATAGACCAGACAGTCGAAAAGATATTGTCATATATCATATGATGTATAAGATATACTCCTATTTGGCTTATTTGGCATCTAAGTGGGCTTTCTTGATATTGCTTAAGGTCTTTTTCAGATTTAAAGTGGAGGGTGCCGAGAATATGCCGAGCAGCGGCGCTTTCATATTAGCGAGCAACCACGTAAGCTATATGGATCCCGGCATAGTTGGTGCTATTGCGAAGAGGCGGCTCTATTTTATAACGAGTGACCACCTCTATAGAAACAAACTCGCTGCTTTCTGGCACAACTCCACAGGCTGCATAAGGATAAGAAGGGGAGAGAGCGACCATGCAGCCATAAGGAAGATATTAGGTTCCGTAAAGGCTGGTAAGCCTATTGCTATATTCCCGGAGGGAACCAGGTCTCCCGATGGCAAGTTAAAGGACGCCTTTTCCGGGATAGGGTTTTTAGCGCTGAAGACCCAAGTTCCCGTGGTGCCGTGTTTTATCAAAGGAAGCGATAGCGCCTTGCCGCGTGGCGCGCGGTTTTTTAAGTTTGGCAGAGTAAGTGTGACGGTGGGAAGTCCGATACTGCCGGAGACTTTTAGCGGTAACGCCGTAAAAAAAGAGGCGTATCGATCATTCAGCAAGAAGGTGATGGATAGTATCGCAGAGCTAGACAAAATAAAATAGGAGAGAAGGAGGAGCAATAAAAAAATGATGTTAAAAAAGAACGCAGAAGAGAACTTAAACCAAGAAGAAAATGTAAACAAAGAAGAAAACGTAAACCAAGAAGAAAACGTAAGCCAGGAAGAGAATGTAGACCAGGAAGAGTTTCTCTCGATGAAGGAACTTTATGAGAAGACATTTGTTGTCATCTCACAAGGGCAGATCGTAAAAGGCAAGATCGTTGATGTCCGCCAGAAAGAGGTGGTAGTCGATATAGGATATAAGTCTGAAGGGCTTATACCCATAGAGGAATTTAGCTCAGAGAAACCGCCGGAAGTAGGCCAGGAGATAGAGGTTTTTCTGGAAAGAAAAGAAGACGAGAATGGCATGGCGGTCCTTTCCAAGGAGAAGGCCGAGAAGGCGCAGGGCTGGGAGCGCATAATAGCCTTAAGCAAAGAAGGGGATATGATAAAGGGGCGAATAGCCCGCAAGGTGAAAGGTGGATTTATGGTGAATATAGGCGTAGAGGCCTTTCTGCCGGCATCTTTATCGGGAACGAGAAACCCCTTGGAGGCAAATCAGCTATTAAACCAGGAGCTGGAGTTTAAGATAGTAAAGATCAACAAGCCAAGAAAGAATGTCGTTGTCTCCAGGAGAGACGCCATGCAGCAGCGCCGCGAAGAGGGCAAGCACAAGCTCTTGACCGGCTTGGAAAAAGGGCAGATAGCCGAAGGCGTGGTGAAGAACATAACCGACTTCGGGGCGTTCATAGATCTAGGCGGCCTGGATGGATTGCTCCATATCACGGATATGAGCTGGGGCAGGATCAGCCACCCTAGTGAGGTGGTCGCCATAGGCGATAAGATAGAGGTCATGATACTCGATGTCGACAGAGAGAGTACAAAGGTCTCTCTGGGGTTAAAGCAGAAGACCCCCAACCCATGGCTCGATATAGATATCAAATATCCTATAGGCACAAAGATAAAAGGCAAGGTTGTCAACCTCATGCCTTATGGTGCCTTCGTGGAACTCGAGAAGGGCGTGGAGGGCTTGGTCCATATCTCTGAGCTATCGTGGTCAAAGAGATATAACCATCCCAGTGAGCTTCTGGCCATAGGCGACGTGGTAGAAGTGATAGTCCTGTCTGTGGACAAAGAGAGCCAGAAGATAGCGCTGGGCATAAAACAGCTTGAGGCGGATCCATGGGATAGGGTGGAGGAGCTCTTTAAGACGGGGGACAAGGTCAAGGGCAAGGTCCGCAACCTTACTGATTATGGTGCCTTCATAGAGCTTCATGAAGGTATTGACGGGCTCGTACACGTCTCGGATATGTCTTGGACGAAGAGGATAGCCCATCCGCGTGATATTCTAAAGAAAGGGCAGAAGGTAGAGACTGTTATATTGGGGATCGACAAGGATGCCCGTAAGATATCTCTTGGTTTAAAACAGACTACGCCTGACCCATGGGAGAAGATAACAGAGAGTTATGAGCCAGGCAGTATTATAGAGGGCAAGATCACCAATATCACGAACTTTGGTGTATTTGTAGAGTTAGAGACGGACCTGGAAGGGCTGGCCCATGTAAGCGAAGTAGAGATCCCGCCCGATAAAAAGATAGAGGAAATTTATAAATCCGGCGACACCGTAAAAGTGAAGGTCTTAAAGGTCGAGGCCTCCCATAGAAGGATTGCCCTCTCTTTAAAAGATGTCGGCTAAGAACCTATATGTTGTTCCGGCTTGCTTACCCCTGTATGTGCAGGGGTAAGCTACGCGAGCAATGCCGGAATCTAAGGATTATATGATCGATTACAACAGAGCCAAGGATTCAGCCCTAAAGGATATCGCTGAATTTATGGCTATTGCCTGTCGCACAGCCCCAAAGACGCGTGGCAGGGATAACCTGGAGATAATAATAATAGACTCTGAACAGGAGAAACAGTCTCTTATCGATAAGATGAAGGAAATAGCCCTGCGCGACAAGAGGCCCAGCTGTGAACGGGACGCCGGGAATATCTCAGAGTCTAAATATCTTCTTATAGTTGGGACTAGATCAGAGACCCTAGGTCTTAACTGCGGTTTTTGCGGTTACCCCAGCTGTGACGAGTTATCAAAAAAGGGAGGCGTGTGTGCCTATAATGCTATGGATCTTGGGATAGCCCTAGGTTCAGCCGTATCTTTAGCCGCACGGTTTCACGCCGATAATCGTATAATGTACTCTGTAGGAAAAGCCGCTATTGAGCTTGGTCTCTTCAAGAAAAACGTTAAGCAGGCTATAGGGATACCGTTAAGTGGTACCGGAAAGAACCCCTTTTTCGACAGAAAAGCATAATTCCCGCCAAAGACGAACCCGCCTATGGCAAAAGCATTAGGGTTAGCCATTAAAAAAGGTAGTTTTTTGGGCTTGACTAGGTGATGAAAATCATTATTATTATATGGTTGGGCAAGAAAAGCGTTGTTTGACATGAAGTTTAAATAGTAGTACATATCCGAACTGGCAAACCCTGGGAAACCGGGGGACGCGAAGCCACAGGGTCTAAAATAGTATACAGCTATAATGACAGCCGAGCTACCGAAGTATAGTAGCTTGGTTTTTTTTGCACTCATACTTAAAGGAATTATAAAGTGTTTAACAATAAAAAGGGGTAGATGATGGAAGGCATGGGATTCATCAACGAAGTGAC
>JAZFTF010000053.1:0-4058 GCA_036446495.1 Candidatus Omnitrophota bacterium
TCTTGACGCTCGCTCCGGCAACTAGCCAAAACCACCCGCTCGCTGCTACCCCCTCTCACATAGGCACACACTATCCAAAAACAGTAAGATGGGGAATCGCCTATTTTTGTTTATATCACATATTACCAGGTCTGAGCTCAATTCTGGGACAGGTCTGAAGCTAATTTTGTCCCGCCTCGTCTTATTTTTTTCTACTCGGCGGGATCCCGCCGACTATATGTTAACTGCTGGGAGGCGGGAAAAGCGTCCCTGATTTTTTGTAAAAAAGAATGTTTTGTGGTAAAATAGTGCTAATCAAAAAGGAGATCGTATGTACAAAGCGGAGATCACTAGCAAAGAAGGTTATCTATTCGAAGCGAAGACGAAAGATGGCAGCTTTAACATGGGTTTAAAAGGAACGGGCGCTACGCCTCCCGATGTCTTATTGGCGAGTCTGGCGAGCTGTATCGGAATATATATTCGCAAATACGCCGAAGGCGCTAATCTCGAGCTTGGCGAGTTCTGCGTTGATGTAGAGGCGGAGTTCGGCAAAGATAAGCCGCTCTGTTTCAAGGAGATAAAGGCCACTATAGACCTTAAGGGGTTCCAGCTGGATGAGCGCAGGAGAAACTCTTTCATGAAATTTATAGAGAACTGCCCGGTCCATAATACCCTTAAGGCAAGCCCGAATATAAGCTTCCGCATAAGCTGAGTGATGCAAATAACCTTAATGAGTAATATCCGTGCTCATATACTGATCGTTTCTATATTCTTGCTTCTATACCTCACGGGTTGCGCGACAGTGTATAACACCGCAACCGGGAGAAACGAATTTGTGTTTATCGATAGCGAAAGAGAGATAAGCATAGGCAGAGAGGTCGAGAATGCGGTTTTAAGAGAATATAGCCTATCAAGAAACCCGATCCTCATCGCGCGTACTAAAAAAATAGGTGAAAAGATCAGCCGGGTGAGCGATAGAACGGATATGCCTTATAAATTCGGCGTGGTCGAGAGCGATGATGTAAACGCCTTCGCGTTGCCTGGCGGGGGAGTCTATGTTACTACGGCGCTCCTTAAAGAGGTATCGAGCGACGACGAGCTTGCCAGTGTTTTAGGCCATGAAGTCGGGCACATAGCGGCGCGCCATCCGGTTAAGAGGCTCGAGAGCCGGTTGGGGTACTCTTTACTGGTAAATATGGTGTATGCTTTGGATGCAAGATCTGTAGAAGCGAAGCGCGCTGCTTGGGAAGACCTGACCGCGGCGACTAATATTACGTTTAGCCTGATCTCGCTTGGTTACAGCAGGAGAGACGAGATAGAGGCCGATAGGCTCGGCGCCCTCTACGCGAAGAGGGCGGGATACGACCCGTATGCGGCTGTTACCTTTTTAAAGAAACTAGAAAAAGAAGAGAAGAATACTCCCGAATGGCTTGTATTCACGCGGAGCCACCCTTACGCCAAAAAGAGGGTCGCCGCGCTTGAGGAGTGGCTCTCTAACGCCGACTAGATGGCTATTGAGAGGTTTAGAAGTTCGCAGGCTATTCTTTTAAAGGATCGGTAGAAGAGAACCTGAAAGATGAGTAAGTGTAAATTCTGTCCTAAATGCAATGTGAGATTCTGCCCAAAGAAGGGGAGGAGTGTCCAGATGTCTAAAGTGTCTGTAACGCTGTCTGTGCCGCTTAGCAGAAAATTGACAGGCTTCTGCGAAGAGAATGATATAATGACCGGTGAGAAGTATTATAGGGTGCCCGATTATAAGACAGCGATCGTGCATCTGCTGGATGAGCATCTAAAAAGAACGAAGAAGGTAAAGGGCAAACCCTGACAGATGTTTAAAAGAAGCACAGTCCTTACTCTGTCACTCGCGGCCAATATATGCCTATCCGGATGTCTGGCGCATACAGGATCGCTCGGGGCGCCCAATCCCGCAAACTTCGCCTATCTATGGACAGAAGAGAGCCATGGCGAGATAGTACCATTGAACCTTGATCCCAGAAACATATATGGCATGGGGCTTACCTACGCATCGCATCTTAAAGGGACCGGTCAAAAGTTTGATCCCGAAGTGCCTCCGCCTGTATTTAAAAAGGACCTGGCTGCCTTGAATCGTGATGGCTCACCCGTAGAGATCCCTACAAGGGATGAGATCATAGCTATGGCGGAGAAGATAGAACCGGGGTTGGGTGAGAAGATAGATAGGCGTTTTAAGAAGATGCTCCCGCTCTTGGATTATGAAGTCGAGCTGGGTTTCGTGCTTCTGGAGAACGTTGACTGGGGCCGGATAGAAGACCCGGACTATGCCCCAAAGATAGGATATTTTATCGCTAATGATATAAGCCTTCGCGCCCTAGCCATACTTGGCGAAGGCATGCCGAACCGGTACGATTATTGGGGGGCATCAAAAAGCTTCCCTAACTTCTTACCTGTAGGCCAGAATATGTGGGTCCCGGGCGAAGTAAGACCGGGGTCGATCCTTTCCGTTGTCATTACTACAAGGGTCAATGGCGAGATCAGGCAGAGGCAGTCTACGGAGGATATGATGTATACTCCCCGGGAGATGCTTAAGTTTATATATCAAAGGTATCCTGATCCACCACCGGCAAGAGGCGATATTGTCTTAACCGGCACTCCGGGAGGGGTAGCCCTGCAGATCCCGCCGTGGAAGAAACTGATCAGTGATATTGTGCGCTTAGATAGGTTTGCAAAGCTGTTTTTTACGATCAGGGCAGGAGGGGATAACGACAAATTTCTTATAACAGGAGACATCGTTGAGGTATCCGGCGGTGTGCTCGGAAAAGTGGAGACGCAAATAATAAGATGAAGAACATAAGAATAAGACATGTTATATCGATAATGCTTTTATCGGCGCTTATTTTCCAGGGATCGCATACTAAGACTGTATACGCGAAGGACCATCTTGCCGTGCCGGACCTAATCAAGGGCGTGTGGATCACGGTATTTTCTGACAAGAAGGTCCTCTATTCGAAAAACGCGGCTTTAGATCTGATAAAATTCTGCAGAAAGAACAATATAGACGAGGTCTATCTGCAGATATATAGGGCCGGAAAGGCCTATTACGACTCCGCGATAACCGATAGAACGGAATATAAGAAGATGCTGGAGGCTGTGGGGAGCGACCCTGTAGAATTTATTATAAACGAGGCCAAGAAGGGCGGGGTAGCCATCCACGCCTGGATCAACATACTTAGCATCGCTCAAAATGATAAAGCCGAGATCATAAAGACTCACGGAAAGGGCCTCCTGACCAAGGACCAACACTTAAAGACGCCGATCAAGAGTGCTAAGCGGGATGTCATTGACAGATACTATATCAAGGAAGGGCAGCTATTCCTTGAACCCGGGGATCCCAGGGTGCGAGAGTATGTATTGTCTGTCGTCGATGAGGTTGCGACGCGATATCCGGACTTAAGTGGCATCCACCTTGATTATATTAGATATCCAAACGCAGTGCCGTATATTCCAGATTCCCGCTTTAATTCTCACGGATTGTCTTACGGTTATGGAGAGAAGAACGTAGCCGCTTTCAAAAAGGCAAAAGGGCGAGACCCATTAAAGATAGATGGCGATAGATTCAATGCCCTTTTGTGGGATAACTGGAAGAGGGATAGGGTAACATCCCTAGTAAAAGATATATCGGCCCGGGTAAAGAAGAAGAACCCAAAGCTTCTTCTCTCTTGCGCGGTCATCCCTTCGCCTGAACGGGCGTATTCCGTAGCATTCCAGGACTGGCCCATGTGGCTTGAGCTCGGGATCGTGGATCATGTAGTGACTATGAATTATACGATCGATAACAGGCTGGCTGTGGAGTGGGCCAAGTCGGCGCTGGCCCATAAGGCGCGCGGCAAAGTCTATATCGGGATCGGTGTTTTTCTCATGAAAGACAGAAAAGAGATCTTTTCCGAACAGTACAAGGTAACAACCGATCTAAACCCTGATGGGATAGTATTCTTCTCCTACGATGATATTACCGGAGATATCTTATGAATTATCTTGCAAAAAGACCTTACCCTTAATATAATATAAACTTACAACCTAAAAAACCATTAAAACAGAGGAGT
>JAZFTF010000054.1:0-3230 GCA_036446495.1 Candidatus Omnitrophota bacterium
AAAGTGAAGTCCGGTGCAGATCCGGGTTTGATCGTAACCGAGGTTGAAGAGGGTGTTAAAGAGAGGCGGGAGGGCCTGTGTAATGCTGCCCAACCAGTACTACTACAGGTACGTTGTAGACAAGGTGATCTGGAAGAAAGATCCTACCTCGTATCAGTCTATAGAGAGGTTTGCTTCCCTCGCCGAATGGAGAGAGATGCTTGATGACAATGGTTTCATCGTGGAGAAGGTGTATAAGTATAATAAATTCAACAGGAGCAAATTTTTGGTCTTCTTAAGATCCATCGTCATACCGGTCCAATTATCGCACCATTTTGTATTTATATGCAGAAAGGAAATGATATGATAACGATTGTCACGGTTTTTGGTTTTCGGTTGGCGGTTTTTTACGCAAACCGCGCACCGCTAACCGCAAACCGAGTCAAGTGTTAACATAGGAGAGTAGATGATCGTATTAGGTATCGCAAGCCCCTTTGTGCACGATCCGTCGGCGGCCATACTGGTAGACGGAAGACTGGTAGCTGCCGCGGATGAAGAACGCTTTATAAGGGATAAGCATGCGAGGGATAAACTCCCTATAAACGCCATAAACTTCTGTCTGAAGCAGGCGGGTATAACGGCGGATAAGATAGACCGCATAGCATATCCCTGGTCGGATTGGGAGTATATTAATAAGCTCCCTCTCTATGTAGGGCGCACATGGCGTACCAGGCCTTCCCGTGCCTTCAAGGCGGTCTACCAGGCCCCGAGGACGTTCAAGGATAAGAGGGAGAAGCTCTATAAAACTCTGAAGGCTGTGGGGATAGACGCCAAAAAGGCGAAGGTAGATTTTGTCGGTCACCACATTGCCCATCTCGCGAGCTCCTATTACTTTTCGGGGTTCGACGAGGCCGCTATGATGTCGTTGGACGGAACAGGAGAGTTTACGACTACGATATTTGCAAGGGCCAAGAATGGTAGGATACAAAAGATAAAAGAGTTTATAAGGCCCGACTCGATAGGCAGGTTCTACTCTACCGTAACGGCCTATTTAGGTTTCGCCGTTCACGACGGTGAGTATAAGGTCATGGGCATGGCGCCTTACGGCGATGCGAGCAAGATAAAAATAGACCATATGCTGAAATATAATAAGAGGACATACAGGGCCAACGATGATTATTGCTGGGTTACCAGGTCCAGAAGGTTCGATAAGGAGAAGGTCTTCGGTAAAAAGATGGTTTCTGAATGGGGCGAGCCGAGAAAGGGCGACGGGCTGGCGGAGCCGCATATCCATATTGCGGCCGCAACGCAGAAGCTCTTTGAGGATGTCACGATCACTCTCATGGAGACATATCTTGGAAAGGACCTTGCCAGACACAAGACCTTATGTTTTGCCGGAGGATGCGCGTTGAACGTGAGTCTCAACAGGAAACTTTTGGAGCATCCTCTGGTCGATAGGCTATATGTCCAGCCGGCTGCGCACGATGCCGGAACAGCTCTCGGCGCGGCAGCTTACGTGGCGAACAGTCTTGGAGACAAGATCGAGCCGATGCCTCATGCCTACTGGGGGCCGAGCTTCACGAATGAAGAGATAAAAGCGCTCTTAGATAAATACAGGATAAAGTATACATGTAACGAAGATATTACCGGCGTCGCTGCGAAACTATTGGCCGAAGGCAAGATCGTAGCCTGGTTTCAGGGCGCTATGGAATATGGGCCCAGGGCGCTTGGAAATCGCTCAATACTTGCACATCCGTCGGTCCCGGGCATAGCCGATGATATAAACGCCAGGATAAAATTCAGGGAGAAGTGGCGCCCGTTCTGCCCGTCAATGCTGCCTGAATACCAAAAAGAGATAACTAATACGACCCACCCATCGCCGTATATGACGTTCAGTTTCACAATAAACCCGGCTTGGCGGGATAAGGTAAAAGAGGCGGTCCACGTGGATGGATCGGCCAGGCCGCAGATAGTCGATAAAAAATCGAACCCGAGATACTACGAACTTATTCAGAAGTTCAACGCGCTTACCGGTATACCTGTTATCATCAATACGTCTTTAAACAGGAGGGGCGAGCCGATGGTTTGCTCACCGCAGGACGCCATGAATATGTTTTATGGTTGTGGTTTAGAGTATTTAGTGATGGGAGACTACCTGGTGACAAAGTAGGTACATTGAATCAGGTGACTAGCGTTTAGCGTATAGAGAAAAAAACTCATGACTAGCGTATAGCGTATAGGAAAAGAAACGCGGTTTTTTTAAACTATACGCTATCCGCTAAACGCTAAACCAGACTGTAAGATGGAGATGCCAAGGAGGTCAGAATGAAGTTAACAGTGGTTATACCTGTATATAACGAAAAGAAGACGATTATTAAAGTAATAGATAGGGTCCTTGAGGAAGAGAAGGTCCACGAGGTCCTTGTAATAGACGACGGATCAGCGGATGGAACAAGAGAGCTTCTTCTGCGCAGCGTTCTAGACTCGAGGGTCAAGGTGCTGTTACATGATAAGAATATGGGAAAGGGCGCGGCGCTAAGGACAGGGTTCGCTTTGGCTTCCGGGGATGTGACGATAGTCCAGGACGCCGATTGCGAATACGACCCTGCCGAATATAATAATCTCCTGGACCCGATAGAGAAGGGGGAGGCGGATGTTGTGTATGGTTCGAGATTATCCGGCGGCCGGCCGCAAAGGGCATATATGTTCTGGCACAAGATAGGAAATAACGCTATAACGCTTTTTGCCAATATGCTCTACAACACGACGCTTTCAGATATAGAGACAGGATACAAGCTCATAAAAACGTCACTTTTAAAAGAGATCACCATAAAGTCAAACGGCTTCGCGATAGAGCCTGAGATCACGGCGAAGATACTTAAGAAGCGGGCGAGGATCTACGAGGTCCCGATCTCTTATTACGGCAGGACGTACGCGGAAGGCAAGAAGATCTTCTGGTACCACGGGATCGAAGCCCTCTGGGCCCTGCTCAAATACAGATTTGTTGATTGACATTTTATACTTTTGCCAACACGGCACACCAGTAATTTTCGCGGGTGGCAACGAACGGGCGCCCATAGTTAAGAGCGGGGTTGGGGGCTGGGACGCCGCAATTGCTATCACCCTATTGGCGTGCCCCGCGAATAACTATAAGGGCTCTCCGTTGACAGGACCCGCGAAAATTCTCGCGACACGCTGACGAAGGCATAAGATGTAACTTGAGAGCCCGGCAAAGCCTAGCAAGGCTGGCA
>JAZFTF010000055.1:0-3506 GCA_036446495.1 Candidatus Omnitrophota bacterium
CAGAAAGTAGAGCGGCCGGCAGACAAAGAGGTTATAGAGAATATCAATATAGATAGGATAAAACCAAATAGATATCAACCCAGAATAGACTTCAACCAGGCTAAACTCAATGAGCTTATATCATCAATAAAAGAGAAAGGCGTGGTTCAGCCGATACTCATAAGGCCTAGTGACAATTCTTATGAGCTGATAGCTGGAGAAAGAAGATTGAGGGCATGTAGATCACTCGGCCTTACGCAGATACCTGCTGTTATAAGAGAAGTAGATGATCTAAATGCCATGGAAATATCTTTGATAGAGAATATACAACGTCAGGAACTGAGCCCTATAGAAGAAGCGCTGGCATACCAGAGGCTGATAGACGATTTTGCATTTACACAAGACAAGACAGGCCAGGCAGTAGGCAAGGATCGCGCGACAGTGGCGAACAGCCTGAGGCTCTTGACACTGCCGAAAGAGGTCCAAAGCTATATTTCGCAAGAGTTGTTGAGCGCAGGCCACGCGAAGGTGATCCTATCGGCCGAAAGTCAGGATGCCAGGATTGGCCTAGCGAAGAAAGTGATCAAGAAAGGCCTCTCTGTCAGGGCCTTAGAGGACCTGATGCGCAAGAAGAAGGCTACCAAGGGCAAAGGGGTGGCCTTGGACAATGATATGCGTATGGTAGAAGAGATGATCCAGGAGAGGCTAGGGACCAAGGTAAAGATAGTCCGCGGGAAGAAGCGTGGCACGATCCAAATAGAATATTACTCAGATGAAGACCTAGATAGGATACTAAGGAAATTGGGCTGCGTCTAGCATCAGCGGGGGCTTGCCCCACCCATAGCTTGTGCCTGTGCTATAAATGGTGCTGTAAGAATTTTTGCGGGTGGCAACGAACGGGCGCCCATAGTTAAGAGCGGGGATGGGGGCTGGGAAGCCGCAATCGTTTTCATTCTATTGGCGTGCCCCGTTAGACATCGGGGGGGCACCAAAATGTCTAACGGGGCACGCCCCGCGAATAATTATAAGGGCTCTCCGTTGACAGGACCCGCGGAAATTTCTAAGGGTGTCGCACTGATGAAGGCATAAGTGCGGTATATTAAATTTGACATATGTATAATATCTTGTTATAATTGCACACTATCATATGGGGTGAAGAGATGCCGAAGAATAGTAAAAAAGAACAGACGTTAGTCTTAATAAAACCGGATGGGCTCAAGAAGTCGTTGACTGGTAATGTGTTAACACGGCTTTCAGAGACGAAGCTGGATATTGTCGCAGCAAAGATGGTGAGGGTCACGCGCGAGCTGGCAATAGAGCACTATCGCCATATGCAGGACAGGCCCTTCTTTAGCGAATTGGTAAAATATATAATGGGTGAATTTCACAAGAAGAAGGTAATGGCTATAGTGTATTGGGGCGATAATGCTATATCCAAAGTCCGCCAAATATGCGGGGCCACAAACCCTGAAGAGGCGGATTCGGTATCCATAAGAGGGGCGTATGGCAGGATAACGACGCAAGGCGTATACGAGAACGTTATACACGCTTCGGCAAACACAGAAGATGCGGAACGCGAGATAAAACTCTGGTTTCAACCGGATGAGGTAATAGTCGACGCATATCCTACCAAGGCAGCCAGCGTAAAGACAGAAGAGAAGAGGGTATGGGCATGATACATAGTATGACGGGATTCGGCAAGGCTACGACAAGATCGAAATATGGGATCGTAACAGTAGAGATGAGGACCCTCAACCATAAGTTTTTCGAACTCTCTGCCAAGATGCCTAATGGGCTTGGCCAATATGAAGACAAGCTCAAGACCATCATACACAAAAAAGTCAAGAGAGGGAAAGTATATCTGAATATTGAGCTAAGCGGCCAGAAGAACGGGGCGTCCAAGGTCGTGATCAATAATGATGTAGCGAAGAGATACAAGGCAGAGCTTCTAAGACTGAAAAAACAGCTGAAACTGCAAGGGGCTGTAAGCCTGGATCAGATCATGGGCTTGCCCGGTGTTATAGTGTCAGAGGCGCCAAAGGCAGCCACCGATAAATATATGCCGACGCTGGTCGAGGCTTTAAATAGGGCTCTCGGCAGGATGGTGGCCGACAGAAGAAAAGAAGGCAGCGCTTTATGTAGAGACCTTGCGAAGAGGGTAGACAGTATAGGGTCGGGAGTAGAGCATATAGACAAGCGCTCCACCTTAAGTGTAGTAAAATACAAAACTCACCTGGCAAACAGGATAAAAGAGCTTACAGGGGCGAAGAATGTCGATAAAGGGCGGCTCGCACAGGAGGTGGCGCTTTTCGCGAAGAACAGCGATGTCTCAGAGGAGCTCGTCAGGCTCAAGAGCCACCTTAGCAGTTTCAAAGAGACGCTCGGGTCGCGCAGCGAAGTAGGCAAAAAACTCGATTTTATAGCTCAGGAGCTACACAGAGAAGCCAATACGATAGCATCGAAGTGTTCGGACTTCAAGATATCCAAGAGCGTCATACAGATAAAAAGCGACATAGAGAAGATACGCGAACAGGTAAAGAACATAGAATAGGCGGGCTGTGAAAAAACGTAAAGGCAAGATATTCGTCTTATCCTCGCCCAGCGGGGGAGGGAAGACATCGGTCTGCGAGTGTCTGAAGAAAGAGAATTTCGGTGTCAGGTTTTCTGTATCGGCTACCACAAGAAAACCAAGGGCGAACGAGAAGAACGGACGCGACTATATATTCTTGAGCGAGGGAAGGTTCAAGAAACTTAGATCGCACGGTAAATTTTTAGAATGGACATTCAACTTTGACGACCTTTATGGTACGCCGAAAGATTTTGTCAAAAAGATCTTATCGAGCGGCAAGGATGTGATCTTGGCCATAGATGTGAAAGGCGCTATGCAGATCAAGAAGATAGAACGGCCCTCTGTGCTTATATTTTTGTTGCCGCCGTCATTTGGGCACTTAAAAAAAAGGCTTAAAGGCAGAAGGACCGAGGACAAAGAGACGATCACGAAGCGGCTCAGGATCGCCAAGCGTGAGCTCTCTTATTCAAATAGATACGATTATACCGTAGTCAATAACAGCTTGCGCGAAGCCGTAGACACGGTCAAGGCTATAATAATAGCGGAGAGAAACAGAGTTAGGAGATGATAGTGATTTCTATGGAGACAATAGCAACCTATAAAATACCGATGGAAGAATTACTAGATAAGACAGAGAGCCTTTACAAGCTTGTGCTCATGGCCTCAAAGAGGGCTGTCGAACTCAATGCAGGAGCGGGCAAGCTCATAGATGTGAGCCCGCACCTTAAGCTCTCGACGGTGGCCCTGGAAGAGATAAGGCAAGGGAAAGTAAAGCTTAAAGAAGGCAAGAAAAAATAACACGGGGAAGATATGGGCCCGAAAAAAAGAGAAGTCCTTTTAGGCGTCACGGGAAGCATTGCTGCCTATAAGGCCTGTGATATTATCAACCGCCTAAAAGAATCCGGCAATAATGTAACGGTTATAATGACCGAAGAGGCACAGCATTTTATAAAACCCC
>JAZFTF010000056.1:0-4544 GCA_036446495.1 Candidatus Omnitrophota bacterium
TTAGCGATTGACTTTAGGATATAATTTTGATATATTAGTATGTCATTTTAATATTTATATATATATTATCGGGAAGTAGCGCAGTTTGGCTAGCGCGCTGCGTTCGGGACGCAGAGGCCGCGGGTTCGAATCCCGCCTTCCCGACCATTAATGAGCACATGACTTACGTCGTTCCGCGAAGCGGGACGACGTAAGTCATAAGTGCGAATTGATACCGAAAACGCGACTGAATGGAGCGTTTTCGGTACACATCCGCACATGAGGAAAACCTAAGGTTTTCCCCTATGCCCTGGCTTTGCCTGGGCTGTTACCCCTTTCCTAAAAGGAAACTATGAAAAAGAGAGTGCATGTTCGTTGTGCTTTGGGTATGGTGGCAATTTTGGAATTGAATATGGTCTACATGGGCGCATTTGAGGAGGAGTGATGGAGAAGTTAGTTACAGTTTATACAGCGTTGCTCATTCCACAAGCAGAATTGGTAAAGTCTGTTCTCGAAGATAACGGTATTTCTTGCCTTATACAGGGAGCCGCCACATTTAGGCAGGATATTAATTTCGGAATGGGCATACAGCTTAAGGTTTATAAAGACGACGAAGAGAAAGCAAGAAAAATAATTAAAGACCATAATATAAAATAAACCCCCAAGTGAAGGAGCAATTTAAGTGAGACGAAGAGTACAGGTCTATTATAGCGGGATGGTGCAGGGGGTAGGTTTTAGGTTTACTGCAGAACGGATCGCGCGGGGCTTAAGCCTGGCAGGATGGGTGAAGAACCTAGCTGACGGCCGGGTCGAGCTTGTTTCCGAGGGAGAAGAAGGTACCTTGTCGGACTTTCTCAAGAAGATAAAAGGCGGGATCATGAAACAGTACATAGAGAACGCCGAGGTCTCATGGTCCGGCGCTACAGGGGAATTCAGGGATTTCCAGATAAAGTTCTGGTAAAAGATCGGCGAAAGAGAATGAAGTACGCTATATTTTCCGACATGCACGGCAATCTCGAGGCTTACGAGAGTGTATTAAACGACGCTGCCAAAGAGAATCCTGATAAGTATTTTTGCATAGGGGATATTATAGGTTATGGTGCCAACCCCAATGAGTGCCTGGAGATGACAAAGAACCTCGCGCCGGTTACAGTCTGCGGCAACCACGACTGGGCCTCTGTCGAATTGACCTCCATAGACTATTTTAATGAATACGCGAGGCAGGCGCTTTTCTGGACATCTTGCGGGCTCACGGGTGAAGATAAGGATTATATAAGATCGCTTCACCTTACTTACGCTGATGACGACTTGACCATGGTTCACGGGACATGGATGCGTCCTGAGAACTTCGATTATGTCTTTGACTTCCAGACCGCCTCCAGGATGACGAAGATGATACCGACAAAGATCGGTTTTATAGGCCACTCTCATGTGGCCGGCGCTTTCTTTGTTAGAGATGGCCGGCAGGAATACTCGGTCCAACCCAAGATCGAGATAGAGAGAGACAGAAGCTATCTTATAAATGTCGGCAGCGTGGGACAACCGCGAGACGGAGATCGGAGAGCATCATATTGTATATGGGATAAGGATAAGGGGACGATAGAGACGAGGCGGGTAGAGTACGATATAGAGAAGGCCAAGAAGAAGATAATAAAGGCGGGATTACCCAGATTCTTGGCTACGAGGCTAAGCGAAGGAAGATGAGCCCCGTTAGACCTAGAAAAGATCTAACGGGTATAGGAAGACGAGGAGGTCTAACGGGGTGAGCAACGATAAGGCGCGCCGCGAGATAGAAAATTTACGCAAGATCATAGAGAAGCATGATCGGCTCTACTATATAGAGAACAGGCCCCATATCTCTGATCAGGAATACGACCTTCTTATGAAAAAACTTAAGGCACTGGAGGGCAAACACCATGATCTAGTAACGCCGGACTCGCCCACACAGAGAGTCGGCGGCAAGCCTATAAAAGGATTCAAGACCGTAAAACACATTGTCCCGATGTTGAGCATGGATAATACCTATTCGGCCGATGAATTAAGAGAATTTGACAAGAGGGTACGAAAGAACCTGCCTGGCCAAAAAGTGGAGTATGTTGTGGAACTCAAGATAGATGGAGCGAGCGTTTCGCTGCTTTACATGGATGGAATGCTTGAGGTCGGCGCGACCAGGGGAGATGGTATAAACGGAGATGGCATTACGCGCAACATAAAGGCCATAAAGAGTGTGCCGCTTCACATCCAGGGCGATGGCGGTGTCCCTGAGCTGATAGAGGTCAGAGGCGAGATATTTATGTCATATAAGACATTTGATAGATTGAATAAGGAAGCCCGCGAGGAAGGGCTTGAGCCTTTTGCCAATCCAAGGAACGCTGCGGCAGGCTCTATGAAATTGCTCGATCCCAACATTGTGGCCAAGAGGCGGCTGGATATATTTATTTACGGTATAGGCCATGTCGAAGGTGCCGGATTCAAAACACAGTCAGAAGTCTTATCATTCTTAAAGGAGAGGCATTTTAAGGTAAACCCGGAGAGGTCGAGGTTTGACGAGATAGAAGAGGTCATAAGATATTGCGATAAGTGGGAGAAGAAGAAGAATGATCTTGATTATCATATAGACGGCATGGTGATCAAGGTAGACTCTTTTAAGCAGCAGAGAGCGCTCGGTGTGACCACGAAGTCTCCCAGATGGTTGATCTCATATAAATTTCCCGCGGAGAGGGTCTCCACAAAACTTCTCGATATAAAAGTCCAGGTAGGTAGGACCGGGGCCCTTACGCCCGTGGCCTTGCTGGAACCTGTCCATGTGTCGGGCTCGACAGTATCGCGTTCGACGCTACATAATTTTGACGAGATAAGAAGACTCGATGTAAAAATAGGTGATACCGTCATTATCGAAAAAAGCGGAGAGATAATCCCTAAAGTGATAAAGGTCGTTAAGGAGAAGAGGACAGGCCATGAGAAGTGCTTCAAAGTCCCTGTAAAGTGCCCTATATGCGCTTCGAAGGTCGTCAAAGACGAGGGGGAGGTCGCTCTCCGCTGTGAGAATGTCTCTTGCCCGGCCTTGCTGAAGAACAGCGTGCTCCACTTCGCTTCTCGCAACGCCATGGATATAGAAGGATTGGGCGACGCCGTTGTGAACCAGCTGGTAGATAAGAATATAATAAGGGATTACGGCGATCTGTATTATTTGACCGCGGATAAGCTGGAACGGCTCGAAAGGATGGCAAAGAAGTCCGCCCAGAATCTCACAGATGGTATAGAGAAGAGCAAGGGTAACCCCTTATCAAGGTTTATATTCGCCCTGGGTATCAGGCACGTCGGTGTTCACGCTGCATGGGTCCTGGCCCGGAGATTGCACTCGATAGAGAATATAGCGAAACAGCCGGTAGATGACCTTACGCGGATACATGAGATAGGGGACGTCATGGCGGTTTCTATATACAATTTCTTCAGGGAAAGAGCGAACAAGGCGGTCTTGAAGAAACTGAAGGACGCGGGCGTTAAGATGGAAGAGCCGGCGAAGAAAACAAGATCCTCAAAACTTGAGGGCAAGACTATAGTCGTTACAGGCACGCTCTCTAGCTATAGCAGGGACGAGATAGAGCTGCTTATAAGGGAACTGGGTGGTAATGCCTCATCATCGGTTTCTAAGAAGACAGATTTTCTCCTGGCCGGCGATTCAGCAGGGTCTAAGCTTGGTAAGGCAAGGAAGCTGGGGGTCAAGGTGATAGGCGAAGACGACTTTAAAAAACTTATATCAGGAGCTTGAATATGAAGAGATTCATGGCGGTGGTACTAATCCTATTTCTAGCGTTCGAACTTACGGGGTGTGAGACGATCCAGCGTAAATTTACGCGCAAGACGAAGAAGAAGTCCATAAGGCCGAGGTTCTACACAGAGGGATTGTATGAGACCAGGCCTGCACTTGAGTTATACATGATGCACTATACTTACTGGAAGTCCTGGCATGAGGACCTGGTCACGAGCGCCGGCAGAAATTCCAAGAGGGATGCCATGGCCATAACGAACGCACTTAGCCATCTCAACGACATGAAGAGGTATCTGTTGGAAGAAAAGGCCGAAGAGCTTAATAAATATATAGTACAGACCAAGAGTATCACGGACCGGATCTCCAAGGGGGGATCGGAGATGAACCTAGGCAACTATAAACAAAGGCTCGATACGATCAAGACTAGGATAATCAGGAACTTTTACTATAAGAAGGTTAGAGAATATATCAAAGAGGACCGGTAGTGCAACATAAAATGAAAATAACCCAAAAGGTCCCGCCTCGCTATTGTAATAGCAACGAGGCGGGATCAATTCGGCCTTATGACTTACGTCCCGCCATGGGCGGACACAGCGCTAGCGCTCCGTAAGTCATGGCCTCATTGGAGGCAAGAGAAAATAAGATGATAGTTAAGAAGATAGTTGTGGGAAGCATGCAGGCCAACTGTTATGTAGTCGGTGATGCCCATACTAAGGAGGTTTTTATAATAGACCCCGGTGGAGACTACAAGAAGATAAAATCGCTCATAGAAAAAAATGGATACAAGGTCAAT
>JAZFTF010000057.1:0-3459 GCA_036446495.1 Candidatus Omnitrophota bacterium
AGTAAAAATCTTTTTGAGACTTCTCTATACCTTTCTTTATATCTCCCATTATCCTCTTCTCAATATTCAGTATCTCAAGTTCAATAGTCAGCGTTTCGCCGATAGACCTCAATCTATCTTCCGGGTCGACCGCCTCGAGTAACCCCTGCTTTTCGTTCACCTTTAGGGTAAGGTGCGAAGCTATAACATCCGCCAGCTCATCAGGATTCTCTATAGACGTAACCGTAGAGAGTACCTCTGGAGGTATCTTTGCATTCAGCTTAACATACTCCTCGAACTGATTCACTACCCCCCTCATAAGGGCTTCGGTCTCCAACGTCTTCTTCGCGCAAGAGTCAAGAGGCTCGACCTGTACCTTGTAGAACTCTTTATCAGATACAAAGTTCTTTATAGAGGCCCTAGATACGCCTTCTATGAGTATTTTAAAAGATCCCTCAGGCAGTTTCAGCATCTGTAAGACATTGGCTACCGTACCTATATGGTAAATATCATCGACTCCGGGGTCGTCCTCCTTAACACTCTTCTGCGTGCACAGGAAAATGACCTTGCCGTGGAGCATGGCCTCGTCCAGGGCTTTTATAGAAGCCTCTCTCCCGACCAAGAGAGGGACAACCATATGCGGGAATATAACTATATCCCTCAATGGCAGTAACGGCAGTGTATCCTTAGATATAATTTTTTTGTTTTTTAGGGTTGTTTTCATCTGATCCGTTTTCAGCTTTCGGCCTAAGATCTTGCTAATAGCTTCCTATTTTTTCTTACCTATAGCTGTGATCACCTCGTCTACGATCCCGTATTTAAGCGCCTCGTCCGCGCTCATGAAGAAGTCGCGGTCTGAGTCTTTCTTTATCTTGTCAAGATCCTGGCCCGTATGTTTAGCGAGTATCTCCTCGAGCCGGGTCCTTAACCTCAATATCTCATTCGCCTGTATGCTGATATCTGCAGCCTGCCCCTGAACACCACCCCAGGGCTGGTGTATCATGACCCTGGCGTGAGGCAGGGCAAATCTCTTCTTCTTGGTCCCCGCGCATAAAAGAATGGCGCCCATGCTCGTCGCCTGGCCCACGCAATAAGTATTTACATCCGGCTTTATGAACTGCATTGTATCGTATATAGCCAAGCCGCTCGTTACCGATCCTCCAGGTGTGTTTATATAAATATCTATATCTTTATCAGGCGCTTCCATCTGCAGGAACAAGAGCTGCGCTATTGTCAGATTCGCCACATTATCGTCTATCGGGGTCCCGACAAATATGATCCTGTCTTTTAACAGGCGCGAATATATATCATATGCCCTCTCCGACCCTCCCGACTGCTCAACTACCATCGGTATCAATATGCTCATGAAAAAACCTCCTTTAGGTTAGCGGTTTACGGTTAACGATTAGCGAATAATTTCAAAAAATCGTTTTTCTTTTTCTATACGCCATACGCTAACCGCTAAACGCTAGTCTTTCGCATCACTGATCTTTACTTTACTCAATAAGATCTGTGTGATCTTGCTCTCTTTTATCTGGTTCTTTAAATATCCCAAAATATTGTTATCCGCATAATGTTTCCTGACCTTCTCCGGAGTGGTGTTAGACTGCTGGGCCAGCAGACTCAGTGCCTCCTCCACCTCCCGATCGGTCACTTCTATCCCTTCAAGTTTCGCTATCTCATCGAGTATAAAGTACAATTTGACCCTCTTTACGGCCTCAGTCTTGAATTTGTCGCGGAACTCGTTTATCCTTTTTTCTATATCATCCTTGTTTACGTTATTCTTCTTTAGCCCCTCAGTCGCCTCCTTGATCAGCCTATCCACCTCTTCGTCCACCAGGCCTTGGGGAGCGATAAAACGCGCGCTCTTTAATAACTGATCATATATCTGGTTCTTAAGCTCGGTCATCGCCTCGTTCTCTTTTTTGTGCAAGAGGTCTCCCTTGGTCGATTCCTTAAAAGCGGCTAGATTTTCGTAAGGGCCGATGGCTTTAACAAAATCATCATTTATCTCGGGGAGCTCCTTTTCCTTTATCGCATTAACCTTTATCGTAAAGACCACTCTTTTCTTGTCCTGCGGCAGAGTCGCTGGGATCTCTTTGGCCTCGCCCATTTCTGCGCCGGTGAGCCCGTCTACCAGCTCAGGAAGAGACTGCTCTTTATTCATAGATAACCAGATGCTCTTCTTCTCTTCGTATACCGGTTTTCCATCAGACTCGCAAGAGACATCGCATATAATATAGTCACCGAGTTTAGCTGGACGGCCTTCTATCGTTTTAAACTGCGCGTGGGCGTCCTGGAGCATGGATATGTACCTACCAACATCCTCTTCTTTTATATTTGCGTATTTTTTCTTGACCTTTATCTTGTCATAGCCCAAGAGATCAACCTCGGGCCTTACATCTACAACTGCCTTATAGCTGGCTTCCTTTCCGTCAGTGAATTGAACGTCGCTTATCTGCGGCAGGCCCATGGGTACCGTATCGGACTCTTTAAGGGCCTGGCTGTATGAATCGCCCACCATATTCCTGGCGGCCCTCTCCATGGCCTCCCCTCCGTGGTATTTTTCGAGTATCTCACGCGGGGCCTTACCTTTCCTGAAACCCGGTATCAATACGGTGTTGTTTATCTCTTTATAGACCTTGTCGAGGGTCTTCTTTACCTCTTCAACCGGTATCTCGAATAAGAATTCTCTTCTTGAACCTTCTATGTCTTTGTGATTATATTTCATCTACACTCCTACGCTCCACATTCTAGATCCCCGCATTCGCGGGGATGAACCCAGCCCTTACACGCAAGGTCTGGGTGGATTCGGCCATATGATTTGCGTCGCTTACAGCGGCGCAAATCATGGCCTCATTCACATTGTGAATTTTTCGCCTAAATATATTTTTTTTGCCTCGGGGTTGGTGATCAATTCGTCTTTTGTGCCCGATATAAGTATCCTTCCTTCGCACATTATATATGAGCGGTCGGTTATCGAAAGGGTTTCGCGGACATTATGATCGGTCAAGAGAATACCCAGGCCTCTCTCCCTGAGCTCCCTTATTATCTGCTGGCACTCGAATACAGCGATAGGGTCTATGCCGCTAAAAGGTTCGTCGAGCAATATAAAGAGCGGCTCGGTCACAAGCGCCCTTGTTATCTCAAGCCTTCTCCTTTCGCCTCCGGAGAGTGTGCACGCCTTGTTCTTTGCCAGGTGTGATATCTTAAGTTCGCCTAAAAGCCTCTGCAGCCTCGCGCGGCGCTCTATTCTCGATATCTTGAGAGTCTCAAGAATGGCCATTATGTTCTCCTCGACCGTAAGCTTTCTGAATATAGAAGGCTCCTGCGAAAGGTATCCTATCCCGCATCTCGCGCGCTCATGCATGGGCAGGTTCGTTATATCGCGCCTGTCAAAGATTATCTGGCCCTCTTCCGGTCTTACGAGGCCCGTCACCATGTAGAATGTCGTCGTCTTGCCGGCTCCATTGGGACCAA
>JAZFTF010000058.1:0-4353 GCA_036446495.1 Candidatus Omnitrophota bacterium
CCTCCTTTAGAGAGGCTCATTATAGCACTTTGGTTAGGACATTTTTAAATTGGCTAAATAGGACATTATCATATTGGGATGACAGCAAAAAAATGGGACCGTTTTATTAGCTTGTAACACCCGCAGCCGCAACAAGTTACAATAGTGCTTGTGTAACCAAATTCATAGCCTAAAGCTTACATGGTCACTATCATAACATCATATAAGAAAAATATTTATGAACGAGTAAAACGGTCACTATAAATTGGGCAAATTCGTGCTGCCCATGAGGTATTTGTCTATATGATGCGCGGCCGTGCGACCCTCAGAGATGGCCCAAACTATGAGAGACTGGCCTCGGTGTATATCGCCCGCGGCAAAGACTCCCTTTTTTGAGGTCATAAAGGTCTCATCCGTCTTTACATTGCCGCGCGCGTCGAATTCCAGACCCAATTTTTCCAGGAGCCCCTTGTGCTCAGGATGGACAAAACCTATAGCCAATATCACAAGATCAACCTCTATCTCGAAATCGCTGCCTGGAACCTCTTTCATCACAGGGCACGCGTTACCCGGTTCTTTTTTAAACTCCAGCTTTATGCAGGAGAGCTTCTTGACCAAGCCCCCCTCGCCTGCAAATCTCTTTGTGGCCACGGACCAGTAGCGCTGACCGCCTTCTTCATGGCTCGTCGTGCTTTTAAGAAGCATGGGATACTTTGGCCAGGGATATTCATCTGTCCTGCATTCAGCCGGTCTCTCAAGCAACTCTATCTGGACTACGCATGAAGCGCCTTGCCTGTGGGCTGTCCCGACACAGTCGGCCCCCGTGTCCCCTCCGCCTATAATGACGACCTTCTTCGCATTCGCGTCTATAATCTCGCTTTCTCCGAACTTCTTCCACTCGAGCTTTCTGTTCGACTGGCAAAGATAGTCCATGGCAAAGTGTATCCCTTTTAATCCCCTTCCTTCTATCTTAAGGTCGCGCGGCTCGCGTGAACCGCCCGTGAGGGCCATGGCGTCGAACTCTTTCTTCAATTTAGATACGGAATAATCCTTGCCGACATAGACGCCGGTCTTAAAGACTATCCCCTCCTTCTTTAAGAGCTCGACCCTTCTCTCTATTATCCATTTCTCCAGCTTGAAATCCGGTATGCCATAACGCATTATGCCGCCGATCTCTTCATCCTGCTCAAAGACGGTCACCTTATGCCCCGCCCTATTAAGCTGGGCCGCGCACGCTATCCCCGCCGGGCCTGACCCAATGACCGCCACTTTCTTGCCGGTCCTCTTCTTTGGCGGTCTCGGCCTTATAAAACCCTTCTTGAATCCGTATTCTATAATAGCAAATTCGTTCTCTTTTATCGTCACAGGATCATCGTTTATCCCTAATACACAAGAGTATTCGCAAGGCGCCGGGCAGACCCTGCCTGTGATCTCCGGCAGATTATTGGTAGCATCGAGAAGTTCAAACGCTCTTTCCCACTGACCGTTGTAGGCCAGGTCGTTCCATTCGGGAATATAATTTCCTACCGGGCAGCCCCAGTGGCAGAATGGCGTCCCGCAATCCATGCAGCGTGAGGATTGCTCCTCGGACTCCTTCTTGGAACGCGGTAATACGACTTCGCGATAATCCTTTACACGTTCGCAGACCGGCCTGTATCGTGAGGTCTTCTTCTTTATTTTTAAGAAACCTTTGGGGTCACCCATCAGATGCCTCCAATAGGCCTAATTTTCTTTCGACCTTCGTTCCTTCCAGGATACGCTTATACTCTATGGGCATGACCTTTATAAATCTCTTCTTCTCTTTATTAAAATTATCCGATATATCCTTCGCGCGAGCACTCCTCGTGTACTTATAATGATTGGAAATGAGGTTCTTTATCGTCGTCTCATCATCACGACTGAGCCTCTCGAAAACAACCATATCCATATTACATCTATCTTTGAATGTGCCGTCCACGTCATACACATAAGCTATCCCGCCTGACATGCCCGCTCCAAAATTCCTTCCGGTCCTGCCCAGGATAACCACCCTGCCGCCCGTCATATATTCACAGCCGTGATCGCCTACACCTTCGGCCACTGCGTACAATCCGGAATTCCTTATACAAAAACGCTCGCCCGCCACGCCTTTGATATACGCCTCTCCGGATATCGCCCCATAAAATGTGGTATTGCCTATCAGCATGTTCTCGTCAGGAGGGTAATCAGCCCTTTTGTCCGGATAAATAATGATCTTCCCTCCGGAGATACCTTTCCCTATATAGTCGTTCGCCAGGCCTTCTAATTCGAACGTCACCCCTTTAGCGAGAAAAGCGCCGAAGCTCTGCCCCGCGACACCTTTGAATTTACAGTGTATAGTATCTTCCGGGAGCCCCTCTTCTCCGTGCGTCTTGCATACTTGGCCGCTTAGCATAGCGCCCGTCGTCCTGTTATGGTTTTTTATAGGGCAATCTATAGACACTTGCTGCGGATCTCTCTTCAAGGCCTTCTGCGATAGATCGATAAGCTTTCTGTCCAGGATATCATCTATGCCGTGATCTTGAGAGACTGTCTTGTAGATACCCACGCTCTTGGGGACATCCGGTTTAAACAATATCCTTGCCGGATCTATGCCAGCCGATTTTTCCGGTATAATATCTCTATTTATCTCAAGAAAGTCTGTCCTGCCTATCATATCATCGAGCTTCCTTATGCCGAGCGCGGCCATGATCTCGCGCAATTCCTGCGTTACGAATTTAAAATAATTGACCACTTCCTCGACCTTACCCTGGAACCTTCTCTCAAGTATCTCATCCTGCGTCGCTATTCCCACAGAACAATTATTTAACTGGCAATGCCTGAGCATAATGCAGCCCATTACAATAAGCGCGGCTGTGCAGAAACCATACTCCTCCGCTCCCAGCATAGCCGCTATAGCGACATCGCGCCCAGTCCTCATCTGGCCATCAGTCTGCAGGCGTACACGACTACGCAGGTCATTCAAGACGAGCGTCTGGTGCGTCTCAGAAAGGCCGAGTTCCCAAGGCAGGCCCGCGTGTTTTATAGAGCTTAAAGGAGAAGCGCCTGTCCCTCCGTCTCCCCCTGATATAAGGATCATGTCGGCGTGCCCTTTTGCGACACCTGCCGCGATCGTTCCCACACCGATCTCCGATACAAGCTTTACGCTTATCCTCGCCTTGGGATTGGCGTTCTTAAGATCGAATATAAGCTGGGCCAGGTCTTCGATAGAGTAGATATCATGATGCGGTGGTGGTGAGATAAGCGTAACACCTGGTGTCGTATACCGCGTGCGGGCTATTATGGCGCTGACCTTATGGCCCGGAAGCTGTCCGCCCTCTCCGGGCTTGGCCCCTTGCGCTATCTTTATTTGCAATTCATCGGCGTTTATAAGATAATTGATGGTGACGCCAAATCTTCCTGAGGCAACCTGCTTTATAGCGCTTCTTTTGGAATCCCCACTGGGCAAAGGAGCGAACCGAGCGGGATCTTCCCCGCCCTCCCCGGTGTTGGACCTTCCACCGATCCTATTCATGGCGAGCGCCAGCGTCTCGTGCGCGCCCCTCGATATAGAGCCAAAGCTCATAGCCCCCGTAGCGAAACGCTTAGTTATTTCGCTTACAGACTCAACCTCCTCTACCGGGATAGAGTCGGTCTTTTTGAACTTAAAGAGACTCCTTAAGGTAGTGGGGTTGTCGGTCTGATCATTTATCAATCTTGCAAACTCTTTATATCTGGCGTAATCATTTTTATGAGCGGCGTCCTGGAGCGCAGTTATACTCTCCGGATTCCAGAGGTGGAATTCACCATCACGCCTCCACTGGTAGAGGCCGCCCACCGGTAGCTGGAAAACGCCCGCGCGTCTATCCGGATAAGCGTCATTGTGCCTCTTTACCACTTCATGTCTTATTTCATCAAGCCCCACCCCTCCTATGCGCGACGCTGTGCCGGTAAAACATTTCTCTATTACATCATCGTTAAGGCCCAAGGCCTCGAATATCTGGGCGCCACGGTAACTTCTCAGTGTAGATATCCCCATCTTGGACAACACCTTCAGTATTCCTTTGTTCAAGGCCTTTCTGTAATTCTTAAAGGCCTTCTTGGCAGTCATCTTCAATTCACCTTCATCAATAAGGGTCGTAATAGAATCGATAGCGAGATAAGGATTTATGCAATCCGCTCCGTATCCGAAAAGGAGGGCGAAATGATGTACCTCTCGCGGCTCACCGCTCTCGACTATTATACCTATCTGCGTGCGCAGCGCCTTCTTTACCAGGTAATGATGGACAGCGCTCATCGCCAAAAGGGCCGGCAGCGGAGCATGCTTCTTATCTACGCCCCTATCGCTTAGTATAATAAAGCTGTACCCTTTCTTTA
>JAZFTF010000059.1:0-12554 GCA_036446495.1 Candidatus Omnitrophota bacterium
ATAGTAGAGACAGGCGGTAAACAGTATCGGGTCAAGAAGAACGATATTTTTGAAGTAGAAAAGCTCGAGACAGAGCCGGGTAAAACTATTAAACTTGATAAGGTCTTGATGTATGCAGACGGCAAGAAGGTGGAGATCGGACAGCCGTACCTGAAGAACGTCAAGGTAAGCTGCGAGGTAGTGGCGAACATCAAGGCGAAGAAGGTCATCTCGTACAAGTACAGACGCAGAAAGAGTTCAAGGACGAAGATAGGCCACAGACAGAAGCTTACAAAGCTGAAAGTTATGGATATAGAAACCAAATGACTCGGTTAGCGGCCAGCGGTCAGCGTAAACCGCAAACCGAAAACCGCGAACCGATACACTGATTTTAGGAGTTTGCAATGGCACATAAGAAGGGATTAGGAAGTAGTCGCAACGGCAGAGACTCTAACGCGAAACGCCTGGGCGTAAAGAGATTTGGCGGTCAGCTCGTAAAGGCCGGCAGTATTATCGTCAGGCAGCGCGGCACCAGGTTCAAGCCCGGATTAAACGCAGATATAGGCAGGGACCATACGATCTTTGCGCTGCGCGAAGGAAGGGTAAGCTTTACTCCGACAAGGGTTATCCATATAATACCCGCTTAATATAAGACAGGCCTACCAACTCAAGATGTTTATAGACACTAGCAGGATCCACCTGAAGGCCGGGGACGGCGGCAATGGCTGCAATAGTTTCCTCAAGACCAAACCCAACACGATCGGCAGTCCTGACGGAGGCGAAGGTGGAGATGGCGGTGACATCGTAGTAATATCCGACCGAAATATTCAAACCCTATTAGATTTCCAGTACAGGAGACACTTCAAGGCCAAACCAGGCAGGCATGGAAGCTCAAATCATAAAAAAGGTAAGGGTGGAGAGGACTGCCTAATAAGGGTCCCACCGGGAACGATTATATTAGATAGCGTTACGAAAGAGGTCTTAAGAGACCTGGATAGTGTTGGCCAGAGGGTTGTTGTGGCCCGTGGTGGAAGAGGCGGCAGCGCCAACAGCAGGTACAGGGAAGCTAAAGAAGGCGAAAAGGGCGCGGCCAGAGAAGTGATCTTAGAGCTTAAACTTATCGCCGAGGTTGGGATAGTCGGTTATCCCAATGCGGGAAAATCGACGTTGATCTCTAGCGTGTCTAATACGCGCCCCAAGGTGGCCAGTTACCCTTTTACGACGAAGCAACCGATGCTTGGTGTGGTCATGAGAGACGAGAGAGATTTTGTGATAGCTGATATACCGGGGCTCATAAAAGGCGCCCATGCCGGCAGAGGCCTGGGGCATAAGTTCTTGCGCCATGTCGAGAGGACGAGGGTCCTGGTGCATATGGTGGATATGGCGGCCGTCGATGGAAGAGACCCTGTAAATGACTACTTTTCATTAAACGATGAGCTTGGTCTGTACAACAAGAGGCTTCTTAAGAAGCCTCAGGTCATAGCCTGTAATAAGATGGATCTTCCGCAGGCTCAGGAAAATATAAAGAGATTTAGAGAGAAGGTTGGTAAGGAGATCTATCCGATCTCCGCTGTTAACAAAGAAGGTTTGGATGAATTGATCAATGCTGTAATTGGTGTTTTATGAAGAGCGATAAAAAGTATAAAAGGATATTGGTAAAGATAGGTACGGGCGTCATAACCTCTAGTGACAACACGCTCGATAAGAAGAAGATAGAGGGCTTATTGAGCCAGGTAGTGAGGATAATGGGCAGGGGCATAGAGATCCTTATTGTCACTTCAGGCGCGATCGGAGCGGGTATGGGCGTATTGAAGAAATGTACCAGGCCCCAGTCATTGCCGGAGCTCCAGGCCTGCGCCGCTATAGGACAGAACCAGCTGATGAACATGTACGAGGGATACCTAAAGAGCAAGGGGTATGTAGGAGCTCAGATATTACTCACCCAGGATGACTTGACCGATAGAAAACGCTATTTGAACGCCAAGAATACCATAGCCACATTAATAAAGGAAGGTGTAATACCTATCATAAATGAGAACGATACGGTAGCGACCGATGAAATAAAGTTCGGTGACAATGACCGGCTCTCGAGCCTGGTGGCCAACCTGGCCGAGGCGGATCTCCTGGTGATGTTGAGTACGGTAGAGGGGTTATGCGAATACGACAGTGCCAAGAAAACCCCGATAAGGTGCATAGGCATAGTAGACAAGATCACGCGCGAGATAGAGGACCTGGCGGTAAACCAGAAATCGAAGACCGGTATCGGCGGGATGATATCAAAGCTCCAGGCTGCCAAGATAACGACGAGTTCCGGAATACCATGCATAGTCGCCAACGGCAACGATAAGGATATACTCATAAAGATCATCGATGGAAAGAGGGCCGGGACCCTCTTTTTAGCCGGACGCGAAGCGATAAGCGCCAGGAAACACTGGATAGCTTATACATCGAGGCCAAAAGGCACCATAAAGGTCGACAACGGGGCCAGGGAGGCCCTTGAGAAGAGAAATAAATCACTTCTCGCCTCCGGGATTACTGGGGAGAGTGGCAAATTCGATGTTGGGGATGTTGTGAGTATCGTGGATGAGAAAGACGACGAGTTTGCCAGAGGGCTTACGAACTTCTCCTGGATGGAGATAAGGAAGATCAAGGGCTTGAAGTCAAGTGAGATAAAAGAGGCGCTTGGCTATAAGTATTACGACGAGATAGTCCATCGGGATAATCTTGTCGTGTTATAGGGTGATTAGCGTATATCGTTTAGCGGATAGCGTATAGGGAAACCAAAAATATGTCATTAGAACAGAATATTATAAAGATAGCTAAGAAAGCAAAAGAGGCATCGAGGATCCTCACTTCTCTTAATACAGAGGCTAAAGACGCGTGCCTGAACAAGGCTGCCGAGCTTCTGCAAAAGAGAGAAGAGGATATAATAAAAGCAAACGCCAAAGATATAAAGGCCGCTAAAGCCAAAGACATATCGGGCGCGATGATAGAGAGACTCACTCTCAACGCAGAGAGGATCTCCTCTATGGCTCAGGGGCTTAGAGATGTTGTTTCTCTAAAAGATGAGATCGGCGTCATAACCGAGATGGTAAAGCGACCGAACGGGCTCTGGATAGGAAAGATGAGGGTTCCGATAGGAGTTATTGCCATCATATACGAGTCGAGACCGAATGTAACTGCAGACTGCGCTGCTCTTACGCTCAAGTCGGGCAACAGCGTTATACTAAAGGGCGGGAGCGAAGCGATAAATTCCAATCTGGCTATATACAACGTCTTCAAAGAAGCCATCAGGAAGACAGGACTTCCTGAAGGCGCCGTAAATCTTATAAAGACTACAGACAGAAAGGCCGTGGATGCCTTACTGAAATTGGACAGCCTTATAGACCTTGTAATGCCTAGGGGTGGGGAGGGTTTGATAAGAAGAGTTGCCGAGATCTCCCGTATACCGGTTATAAAACACTACAAGGGCGTATGCCATATATATGTAGATAAGCACGCCGACCTTAAGATGGCCCACAGGATCGCGATAAACGCTAAACTGCAGAGGCCGAGTGTATGTAACGCCATGGAGTCGCTGCTTGTCCATAAGGATGTGTCTGGCAAGTTCCTGCCGCCGCTCTTATCCGAGATGAAGAGAAGCGGCGTAGAGATCAGGGGTTGTCCAAAGACGACCTCGCTGGCCAAATGGGCGAAGACAGCAAAGGAATCCGACTGGTCTACAGAGTACCTGGACCTTATACTCTCGGTCAAGATAGTCTCTGGCCTGGGCGAGGCCATAGATCACATAGCCAAGTATGGCTCCATGCACTCTGATACTATAGTCACCGAGAATTACAAGAGCTCCATGGAGTTCTTAAAGAAAGTTGATTCCGCCTGCGTATATCTGAACGCCTCTACGCGGTTCACGGACGGCGGCCAGTTTGGCATGGGGGCCGAGATAGGCATATCCACCGACAAACTCCACGCTCGCGGGCCGATGGCGCTTCGCGAGCTTACTTCATACAAGTATGTGATATTTGGCAACGGACAGATACGAACATAGCGGAATGAGACAGATGGGGTTTACGGTTTTCGGTTAGCGGTTTGCGGTTTGCGCGCAATACGTAAACCGCACACCGCTAATCGCGAACCTAATGCACTGTCTCGGATCTCGATGGGGAGGCGTGGGATGAAGATAGGGATACTCGGCGGCACTTTCAACCCTGTGCATCTTGGCCACATAAGACTGGCTGAAGGGGCAGTAGAGAAGCTCTGCCTGGACAAGCTGGTATTCATCCCCGCGTACATGCCCCCTCACAAACCCGGGGAAGGTATGATCTCACCCGAAGACCGGTACAGGATGGTAGAACTGGCCGTGGAAGGATTAGCTAAGATCGAAGTCTCAGATATAGAGATGAGGGTAAAAGAGAAGTCCTACTCTATAAATACCGTAAAAAAGCTAAAAGATATCTATGGAGATCACGAGATATACTTTATTGCCGGTTCTGATTACGCCGATGAGCTCGACACCTGGAAAGAGATAGACGCATTAAAGAAGCTCTGCAACTTTATCATAGCCACCAGGCCCGGCTACAAACTCGAATCCCCTCCGAAGGATACGAGATCTATCGAGATCGCCACGCCTGATATATCTTCGACCAACATAAGAAAGCGGATCGTGGGGGAGAGAGGGTTCAAAGAGCTCGTGCCGGAGAAGGTTTACGGATATATAAAGGATAAGCGCCTCTATGTGTAGAGCGGAAACCTTGACTTTTATAGTAAATGGTGGTAAACTAATTTCAATATAGTTAAAAATTAAATCAACCGGAGGTGGTAAAATGCCAGAAGCATATTGCGTCAAGTGTAAAGCGAAAAGAGAAATGCAGGACGCCAAAGAAGTGACGATGAAGAACAAGAGAAAAGCCATGAAAGGCAAATGTCCCGAGTGCGGTACGGGAATGTATCGTATTTTAGGTAATAAATAGCACTTATATATTATATAATAAAGGGGAGAAGTTCTCATAAAAACGGAAGACAAAGTCTATCTGATCGCGAAGGCTGCTTGCGATAAGAAAGCTGACAACATTGTTGTTCTTGATATGAATCAGCCGTCCCAGATATGCGACTTCTTTATAATTGTCAGTGGCAGCTCTGCCAGACAGGTAAGGGCCATAGCAGACAACATTAAAGAGAAGACCCGCCAAGAAGGAATGCACAATATCCATATAGAAGGCTACGCAGAAGGCTCATGGGTCCTTTTGGATCTTCGTGATGTTGTTGTACATGTATTTATAAAGGAGATGCGAGAGTTTTACGACCTGGAGCGACTGTGGGCGGATGCCCCCAGGGTGCATTTTGATAGCACAGAAGGCATTATTGAAAAAGAATGCAGGACATAGAGAATCTCATAATCTCCCTTCTTGAAGAGTCCCTTGAAAAGCTGAAAAGTGTATTCAGCTTTGATTCCTCGCACACAATAGATCTTGAGATACCCAAAGATAGTTCTTTTGGGGATCTCGCTTCTAATATAGCCCTCAAACTCGGCCGACAGATACGCCATCCATCCAAAGAGCTTGCCAATATCATGGTGGACGGGATGAAGGTCATGGCAAAAGAGCCTCCCTATTCTAACCTGATAAAGGATATAGAGGTAGGCGCCCCGGGCTTTATCAATTTCTTCCTGAAGGAAGAATCCCTCTACTATATATTGGATGTGGTAAAGAAAGATGGCAAGAAGTTCGGATCGAGCAATATCGGTAAAGGCGTGAAGATAAATATAGAGTTTGCCAGCGCCAACCCGACCGGCCCTTTGACCATAGCCCACGGCCGGCAGGCCGCCTTCGGTGACTCTCTTGCGAATATATTGCGATTTTCAGGTTTTAAAGCCGAAAAGGAGTACTATATAAATGATGAGGGAAGGCAGATAGACCTTCTCGGCAAGTCGATACAGGCTAGATATCTTGAATTATTGGGCGAAAGGGCTGAGTTTCCGCAGGATGGGTATAAGGGCGATTATATCATAGATATAGCAGGCGATATAAAGGATCGCTATAAAGAGTCAAAGCGGAACGCCCCTTTATCATTCTATACAGACTACGGGCATAAAGATATATTAAACGGCATAAAGCTTGATCTCAAGGAGTTCGGGGTGGCCTTCGATATTTGGTTTTCTCAGAGGCGTCTTGGCGCGTCCGGCAAGGTTGAAAAGGCCATAGATGCTTTGAAGAAAAAAGGACTCGCTTATGAAAAAGAAGGCGCGCTCTGGCTCAAGTCGACGGATTTCGGGGATGAGAAGGACAGGGTTATCATAAAGAGCGACGGCTCTTACACATACTTCGGCCCGGATATCGCTTATCATATAGATAAATATAAGAGAGGGTTCCAGAAACTGGTAGATATATGGGGGCCCGACCACCACGGTTATATACCGAGGATGAAGGCTGTTGTTACCGGCCTCGGATACGAGAAGGAGAGCCTCATCCCCCTTATTGTCCAACTCGTGACTCTTTATAGAGGCAAGACGCAAATTCCCATGTCCACCAGGGCCGGAAGCTTTGTGACTCTAAAGGAGGTTATGAGCGAGATAGGGACCGACCCGGCGAGGTTCTTCTTCTTGAGAAGAAGAAGAGACAGCCACCTCGATTTCGACCTCGAACTTGCCAAGAAGCACTCGTTAGATAATCCGGTTTACTATATACAGTACGCGCACGCTCGCATATCGAGTATAGTAGAGTTCGAGAAGAAAGAGGCGAAGATCCCGGGTGGCGTAAAACCCGATCCAAGCCTTTTAAAGAGCAAAGAGGAACTCAATATCCTCAGGGTGCTCCGTCAGTTCCCCTTCGTCGTGCAGTCGAGCGCCGCGGCCTATGAACCATACAGGCTTCTCATATATCTTGAAGACCTTGCCAAGGGATTCCATAGCTTTTATAACAAGCACAGGGTCGTATCAGAGGATTGCAGCCTCTCTGCGACGAGGATGCTTCTGGTAGAGTGTGTTAAGATCGTGATCGCAAATGGCCTCGGCCTCATCGGTGTCAAAGCTCCCACAAAGATGTAGGGACGTTTTTTCCGCCTCCCAGCAGTTAACATATACTCGGCGGGACAAAATTGGCTTCAGACCTGTCCCAGAATTGATCTCAGAACTGTCCTCCTTGAATAGAGCGGCTATATTAGCTATAATATTACATTATGGAAGTTGGATTTGAGACTATAAAGATATATAAGGGCGGCACGGTAAAGCTCGATGAGCTTATATCGCAGCTTGTCTTTTTTGGATACAAGAGATGTGACCAGGTGCTCGAGGAGGGTGATCTCAGCCAGAGGGGTGAGATCATCGAGATATTCCCCTTAAGCTTCGAATCCCCGATCAGGATAGAGCTCGATGTCGACAAGGTCGACAGGATAGTCAGTTACATCCTCCTGACCGGGCAGAGGATCGAGGACCACAACGCGGTCATAATACTGCCTATAAAAGGCTTGAGGCCGCGCAGGATAAAGAAGAAGGCTGAGAAAGAGTACGAAGACTATCCGATAAACAATTTTATCGACATAGAGCCGGGCGACCATGTCGTCCATACAAAGTTTGGTATCGGCATATACCGCGGCATGGACAGGCTCAAGATCGATAATAAGTTTGTCGACCACCTGGTATTGGAATACGCCAACCGCGATACCCTTTATGTGCCCTCAAGCGACCTGCACCTTATACAGAAGTATGTAAGCTTTCAGAAGAGGCCACCGCAGGTCCACCGCCTAGACTCTAAATCCTGGCAAAAGATAAAGAAGAAGGCCCAGAAAGGCGTTGTCACATTCGCATATGAGCTATTGGATCTCCAGGCGAAGAGGTCGGCACACAAAGGCTTCTCTTTTGCGCGGGATACTGACTGGCAGAAGACGCTCGAGGATGCGTTCCCATATGAAGATACGCCAGACCAGGCGCGGTCAGTAGAGGAGACCAAGAGAGACATGGAGTCTGACAAACCTATGGACAGGCTCCTCTGTGGAGATGTTGGCTACGGTAAGACAGAAGTGGCCCTTCGCGCCGCCTTCAAGGCGGTGATGAATAACAAGCAGGTCTGCATATTGGTACCCACAACGATCCTGGCGGAGCAGCACTATAATACCTTTAAGACCAGGATGAAAGACTTTCCCGTGAATATCGAGATGCTCAGCAGGTTCAGGACAAAGAAAGAGCAGTCTATCATCGCCGAGGCGCTCAAGATAGGGACAGTCGACATAGTGATAGGGACCCACAGGCTCTTGTCGCCCGATATCCGCTTTAAAGACCTCGGGCTACTTGTAATAGACGAAGAGCAGCGTTTTGGCGTGCGCCACAAAGAGAGGCTGAAGAAGTACAGATTGATGCTCGATGTCCTGACTCTCACAGCCACCCCCATACCGCGCACACTCTACATGGCTCTCATGGGTGCGCGCGATATGTCTGTAATAAACACCCCTCCCGCCAAGAGGCAGGCGATCGTCACCGAGGTCGTAGAATACTCAGATGAGTTCGTCAAGGAAGTCATACAGAGAGAGCTTCGGAGAAAAGGGCAGGTCTTCTTCGTCCACAACAGGGTAAACGGTATAGAAAAAATAGCAAATAGGCTAAAAGAGCTCCTGCCGGAGGCGCGGATAAAGGTGGGGCACGGGCAGATGACAGAGAAAGAGCTCGAGAAGACGATGATAGGGTTTATGAAAAGTGAGATCGATATCCTCGTATGCACCACTATCATTGAATCCGGGATAGATATACCCAACGCCAATACCATACTCATAAACCGCGCCGACGCGTTTGGGCTCTCTGAATTATACCAGCTCAAGGGGCGCGTGGGGCGTTTTACCAGAGATGCCTACGCTTATCTTCTGGTACCTAAGAGGGTAGCCCTGACAGAAGTGGCCCAGAAGAGACTGCAGTCTATACAGAAGTTTACTGAATTGGGCTCAGGGTTTAAATTGGCCATGGAGGATCTAGAGATACGCGGCGCGGGCAACCTGCTTGGCTCCCAGCAGCACGGCTATATACAGGCGGTCGGGTTTGATCTTTACTGCAGGCTGCTTAAATCCACCATAGATTCTTACAGGGCCGGAAAATGTTAGTGGGGTGGTTGGAATGCGGGCTTTAGCCCGCGTAAAGAGCAATTATGCGGACTAAAGTCCGCACTCCAGACATTACCCCGGAAAACATTGACCTTGTATCTATAATATGATTGTGCTAATATATTTCTATAAAAATGTAATATCTGATAACAGTTGTGACGGTTAGCGGTTTTCGGTTGGCGGTTAGCGTATAGCGCGCAAACCGCACACCGCACACCGCAAACCGAATCAAGCTTTAACATGGGAGGATTGATGAAAAATTATACAGGTTTTATCTTATTATGCATGATCGCTATGACAATAATAGGTTGCGGCAAGGCGAAAGGCCCCATGGATGACGGAACTATAGTTGCCACGATAGGTGACGAGACGATCACATTGGCTGCCTTTGAAGAGAGGCTAGACAAGCTCCCCGATTCGATAAGGTCGATAGCCAAGGCTAACAAGGCTGCTTATCTCGAGAACTTAGTGGTCGAGGACCTGCTTTATAAAGAAGCGGTCAGGAAAGGGCTGGATAAAGACGAAGATATAGTAATGCTCTTCGAAGAGGCGAGGAAGAGAATACTTATCGCCAGGTTGGCCCAGGACGAGATAGACAACAAGATAAATATCAGCGAGCGGGATATCAAGGCCTACTACAATGAGAATAAATCTGAATTAGAGAGCCCACAGCTTTATAGGGCTTCTCACATACTTGTCGACACCATGGAAGAAGCTTCCCAGATAAGCGACAAGCTGACCGCCGGCGCGCTGTTTGAAGAGCTCGCGAGAGAGTACTCCAAGGATGTTACGAGCAAGAGAGGCGGCGATATCGGATATTTCTCCTCCGGGCAGATGCTGCCGGAATTCGAGGACGCTTGCATAAAGCTAAAGATCGGAGAGACGAGCGGCCCCGTAAAGACGCAGTTCGGATACCACATAATAAAACTCACCGACAAGAGAGGGCCCGAGCCTCTGAAGTACGCGGATGTCAAAGACAGGATAGAGAAGATCCTCATGACACAGAAGAGGGGCAGGTTGCTCGAAGCGCTCGTAAATAAGCTCAAGACCGAGACGAAAGTGACTATAAATACCGAGCTTCTGGGCTCCTCCGGTGATGAACCGCAAGAAGAGCTTTACAGCCGTTCATCAGGAGGCCCGATAGGAGTAGAAGGAATCCAGGAATGGTGAGAAGTTCTCGCATTAGCGCGATAGCGCGGATCTCGATACTATTTTTATTGGCCACTGCTTTTAGTCCCACAGTTTTACACGCCAGGATACTCGATAGGATCGTCGCAGTGGTCAATGACGAGGTCATCACCCAGTCAGAGATCGATAGCCTCTTATACCCGCTCTATATGCAGTTTTCCCAGATATACAAGACCGACAAAGAGATCTACGAGAATCTCGATAAGAGCAGGCTGGATATTCTGAGGCAGCTCATACACGATAAGCTTATATTGAGCGAGGCCAAAAAACTCGAAGTGACCGTATGGGATAGTGAGATAAACGAGCGCATCAAGATGATAAAGGAAGACTTAAAGGCCAAGGGGGCGTCATTTGAGGACCTCCTAAGAGATCAGAAGATGACGCTGGGAGAGCTGCGCAAGAAGTATAAAGAGATGCTCATGATAGAGAAGACGATAGACCGGGAAGTTCGCCGCGGCGTCAACATCCAGCCCTCCGAGGTAAATAACTACTACACTGAGAACATAGCGGACTATACCCAGACGGAGCGTGTCGCTGTTTACGGGATATTGATAAAGACCGAAAGCGTGCGCACGCCTCTTGAGAGCCTGGAGCTGGCCGAGGATGTTCATACAGGCGCCATAAAAGGCGCGGACTTTAATGAACTCGTCGCGAATTACTCTGAAGGCTCCCACAGAGACGAGGGCGGCGATTTTGGTTATGTAAGACGCGGGCAACTGTTAAAAGAAATAGAAGATAAGATATTCGCCCTAAAGAATGGCGAGATCTCGGATATATTGGAGACCCCTCTGGGATATTATATATTCAAAGTCTATGACAGGCAGGATGAGAAGAGGGTGCCTCTTGAAGATGTATATGAGAAGGTCCAGATGGCCATATACAGGACTAAGATGCAGGAGAAGTTCGAAGACTGGCTCGAAAGTTTAAAATCCAATGCGTATATCTCTATCAAATAAGCCGTTGGTCCTTGTGACCATGGGCGATAGCCGTGGCATCGGCCCGGAGATATTGATACCCACCCTACAGGACAGATCCCTAAAGAAGCTCGCCCATCTCGTTCTTATCGGCGAGCTTGCTGCCATGAAGAGGGCCAAAAAGGTTCTAAGGGCCTCGGTTTCTTTTAACGAGATAGGTTTGCGGGAGCTCCTGGATTCCAAAAAGGTCATCCTTAAAGATAAGGCGATAAATATAATAAACATGGAGAGTGTTGATAGGGGCAGGGACCCTATAAGATATATTGACGCGGCGCTCTCTCTTATAGATATCGGCATCTCTTCGGCTATGGCTACGGCGCCTGTGAATAAAGAGGCGATAACGAACTCCGGTATAAAATTTATCGGCCATACAGAATACCTCGCTGGGCGCGCCCGCGTCAAGAAGGTGGCGATGATGTTTACCGGCGGTAAGATTAGGGTGACGGTGGTTACAAGGCACATACCGTTAAAAGATGTCAGCAAGGCCCTCACTAAAGAGAAGATAAAGGACACTATCTTGCTCACCCGAGACGCCCTAGAGCATGACTTCAAGATAAAGAGCCCCAGGATAGGCGTATGCGCCCTCAATCCCCACGCCGGAGAAGGTGGGACGATCGGCCGGGAAGAGAGCAGAGTGATATTACCGGTGATAAAGAGCTTAAGGGCTAGGGTCCCGGGCATCACAGGCCCAATACCCGCTGACAGCGCCTTCAACCTTCTCTATAATGGTAAGGTCGATTCTCTTATAGCGATGTATCATGACCAGGCGATGATACCCGTAAAGACATTTGGCCGGGAGAGCTGCGTAAATGTGACGCTCGGCCTGCCGTATGCGAGGACCTCGCCGGTCCATGGAACGGCCTATGACATAGCCTATAAAGGAATAGCAGACCCATCGAGCATGAAAGAGTCTGTAAAGCTCGCCTGCCGCTTAGCCGCGCGATAACAGAGGGATCTATGCTTACCAAAACCCAAGTAGTGGAATTATCCAAAAGGCACGGTTTCTACCTAAAAAAAAGCATGGGCCAGAATTTCCTCATAGATAAGAACTTTAGGGATAAGATAATAAGGCTCCTGGGGTTAAAGAAGGAAGACACAGTGCTTGAGATAGGGCCGGGCCTAGGCGCTTTGACGGAACCTCTCGCTGAGCTGGCCGGGTGTGTCTACGCCGTAGAGAAGGATAGAAAGCTCTATAGGTTGGTCAGAGAGCTCTTGGCCTGTTATGACAATCTAAATGTAATACATTCTGATATACTTGAGTTCGACATAGGAGCCCTGCCGGAAGATAAGATAAAAGTCGTATGGGCTCTACCATTCTATATAACGACCGCCATA
>JAZFTF010000060.1:0-6411 GCA_036446495.1 Candidatus Omnitrophota bacterium
AAAATTCCATAAGCTTTCAAAACAGCTCCTTCTGTAATTCTTTTGAACCGAGATGTTTTCTTGCCAGATTGGTAAGCTCTCTACCCCTGGGTGTCCTCTTTAAGTATCCTGCCTTAAGCAGAAAAGGCTCAACCATGTCAACTATAGTGTCACACTCTTCGTTTAATGTCGCCGCGAGTGATTCGATACCCACCGGGCCGCCGTTATAGAAATCGAGTATCACCTTTAAGACCTTTCGGTCTATAAGATCGAGGCCGTTGTTATCGATACCCAACGAATCGAGCGCTTTGCAAACTGTCTCTTTTGAGAGCTTCCCTTTGGACTTAACCTGGACCCAATCCCTTACCCTTCTCAAGAGCCTGTTGGCAACCCTGGGCGTCCCTCGCGACCTCTTTGCGATCTCGTTTGCGCATTCTGAGTTCAATTCTACATCGAGCATCTCCGCGGAGCGCTTTAAGATCTGGGATATCTCCTCATTAGAATAAAAATCCATGTAATAGAGCATCCCGAATCTTCCCCTTAGAGGCGCGGTGAGAAGACCCGCTCTCGTCGTGGCCCCCACGAGCGTAAATCGTTTCAGGTTAAACTTTATAGTCTTAGCGTAGGGCCCCTTATCTATAATAAAGTCTATCTGGAAATTCTCCATGGCCGGGTATATAAACTCTTCTACCACCTTGGAGAGTCTGTGTATCTCGTCTATAAACAGGATATCCCCGTGCGAGAGATTCGTCAGTATGCCTATAAGATCGCCCGCCCGCTCTATGGCCGGGCCGCTCGTCGCCGTGATCTTCGTACCCATCTCCTGTGCTATTATGTGCGCCAGGGTCGTCTTGCCCAGGCCCGGCGGGCCGCAAAAAAGTACGTGTTCTAGCGGCTCATCTCTCTTTTTGGCCGCTTCGAGCCCTATAAGGAGGTTATCTATGACCTTCCTCTGCCCCACAAATTCATCTACCTTCATGGGGCGCAGGGAGAGATTAAAGACCGCTTCCTCTTCAGTCTCCTTTGCGTCTACAAACCGTTCTCTCTGCAGATCCTTCTCGTGTTGGCTCATCTTACAAAGGTTGTCGGTTTGCGGTTCTCGGTTCGCGCAAACATAGATACGCTAACCGCTAACCGAAAACCGCTAACCTCTCGTTCCTTTCTGCTTATAAACCTCATTCAATATCTCCTCGCATGTAGACGCCTTGGGATTTCTGGCTAAGACATTGTTCACCATATCATCGGCCTCTTTCTTCTTGTACTGTAGCTGCAGCAACACAGAGACCGCCTCATCCCTCGCATCGCTCTTCATGGCGGGTGCATTCTCTAAGTGTTTATCCTGGATGAGTCCGAACTTTCCCACCTTATTTTGAAGCTTCGCGATGATCTGCCTCGCTCTCTGCCCACCGACACCGGGAAGCGTCTTTAACAATCCTATATCCCCCTTATCTATGGCGTCGGCTATTACGGATATAGGCAATGTAAGCGCCTTGCAGGCCGCTTTTGGTCCCACGCCGGATACGCTTATAAACTCCTCAAAAAACTCCCTCTCGACCTCGCTCATAAAGCCTATAAGCATGGGGATGGACCTGGAAGAATCTACCTGGTAATAATGGTATGTGACAAATTCTATAGATCCGTCAACGCCTGTCTTCTCCTTGAGCGTCTTCATCACCGTGGGCGGCACCAATATCTCATAGCATATGCCGCTTACATCGAGAAGTACGCTTATGCCTTCGCTCTTTCTTATCTTTCCAGAAATTCGTGAGATCACTTTCAGCTTTCCGCTTTCAGCCATCAGCTGCTGATAGCAATTTATATCCCCTCGATATACGCGTAGCTTATCGCGCCAGCCAACGCGTCTGTAACGTCATTGTACTTTGGGGAGCTCTTTAATCCTAGCAGATTAGTTATCACGCCATCTATCTGTCTCTTTGAAGCGTGCCCCTTACCAACAACCGCCTTCTTTATCCTTGTAGACGGATAACTCACCAGCTTTACATCCTTCTGGCCGCAGACTAAGCACGCTATGCCGCGAGCGTGCCCCATGAGAAGCGCGGTGGTAGGGTGCTTATAATGGGCATACAGCTTCTCAAGGACCAGGACAGCGGGTTTATATTCATCTGCGAGGTCAGCCAGATTGGAATAGATCTTAAAGAGCCTGCCCTCTATGCCGTCTTTCGGAGAAGTCCTGATAACACCCGCCTCTATAAGCTTAAACTTTCTGTTATGCGCCTCTATCAATCCGTACCCTGTAATGTTTAAACCGGGATCTATCCCGAGTATGCGCATTAACCTTCGCCCTCTGTCTCGGCTTTCTCTAATACGTCTTCCGGTATGTCAAAATTCGCGTAGACATTCTGTACGTCATCGTTGTCTTCAAGGGCATCTACCAAAGAGAGGACTTTCTTCGCCTTCTCATCAGTTACCTTTATGGTAGTCTTAGGTATCATGGTGATCTCGGCAGAGGCGACCTTTATCGACTTCTCTTCCAGGGACTGCTTGACCTTCTCGAAATCCTGCGGTAGGGTCTTTATCTCAAAGGTATCGCCCTCGCTGGTCAGATCTTCCGCGCCGTTCTCGAGCGCGATCGACATAAGAGCGTCCTCGCTTATGGTCTCTTTATCTATAGCAAAATAGCCCTTCTTTTCAAACATCCATGAGACAGAACCCGTATTGGCCATATTGCCTCCGTACTTTGCGAATATATTCCTTATCTCCGCCGTCGTCCTGTTCTTATTATCAGTAAGGACCTCGACATACATCGCTATTCCTGCGGCACCATATCCCTCATATACTACTTCTTCATAATTTATGCCTTCGAGCTCACCCGTACCCTTCTTTATCGCGCGATCAATATTATCAGCGGGCATATTTGCTTGTTTTGCTTTTGATATCGCAAGTCTCAGCGAGGGGTTGGCCTCCGGTTTGCCCCCGCCATGGCGGGCCGCTATAGTGATCTCTTTTATTAACTTTGTAAATAGCTTGCCTCTCTTGGCGTCCGCCGCTCCCTTTTTATGCTTTATACTGGCCCATTTTGAGTGTCCTGACATGCTTACTTGGCCTCCTTTGCTTCCTCTTTCGCCACCTTCGCCTTTTCTACAATCGTTTGAGCAACATTAGAGGGAACTATCTCATAATGAGCGAACTGCATCGTATAAGTCCCCCTCCCAGCTGTTATGGACTTCAATTCATTAGCGTATTTATACATCTCTTCTAAGGGTACCTGCGCCTTGATATTCTGAGAGTTTTCGCCCGCCTCTATCCCCATTATCCTTCCACGTCTGGAGTTCAAGCTACCTGTAATATCACCCATATATTCATCGGGAACATTAAATTCTACGTCCATTATGGGCTCCAATAAGACAGGCTTGGCCTTCATCACAGCATCCTTAAAACAATGGCGCGCAGCTACCTGGAAGGCTATATCTTTTGAATCTACCGGATGGGTCTTTCCATCATATACTATCGCCCTTATATCAACTGCCTGAAAACCCGCGAGTGGCCCTGTGTCCATAGACAACTTTACGCCCTTCTCGCAGCTCGCGACAAATTGCGTGGGTATGGCGCCACCGACCACATCATTGACAAACTCGAAACCCGACCCCCTGGGAAGAGGCTCGATCTTCATCCAGACCTCGGCAAACTGCCCGGCTCCCCCTGTCTGTTTCTTGTGGCGATACATAGATTCGCCTTTAGCTGTTATCGTCTCCCTATAAGCAACCTTGGGCGTCCCCATATCTACGCTCACGCCAAATCTATGCTGCATCCTCTTAAGCATCAAATTTATATGGAACTCCCCCATCCCTGAGGCTATGAGCTCTTTGGTCTGAGCGTCACGGCTACTCTTAAATGTGGGGTCTTCCGAGCTTAGCTTGTGCAAAGCGGTCATAATCTTATCTTCGTCTGAGCGCGTCTTAGGTTTTATTGAAAAAGCTATGGCCGGTTCAGGGAAGTTTATACCCGAGAATTTAACAGGGTTCTTCTCATCGCACAAGGTATCATTTGTATCGGTATCTTTCAGCTTGACTACGCCGATAATATCCCCGGCATACGCCGCATCCTGAGGTTTTTGCTCCCTGCCTTGCATCGCAGAAAGAGGGCTGAGCTTCTCCTTGGCACCTTTTGATATATTGAATACGCTGATATTGCCTGTAAACTTGCCCCGGAATATTTTAAGAATATTTATTTTTCCGACATAGGGATCTGAGATGGTTTTAAAGACCTGCGCAGCAAGGGGCCCGTCTGGTTTCAGCTCAACTTCGACAGGGTCACCATTGGAAGGATCGACCGCTTCTACAGGCTTCGACTCAGTGGGAGCGGGCATGTATTTTACTATGCTGTCCAAGAGCTCTTTTATGCCTATATTTTTGCTTACCGATCCCGCGTAGACCGGAACGATCTTGCCAGAAGCCACGCCCTTGTGAAAAGCGGCTAATATCTCATCGTCTGAAAGCTCGCCCGTATCGAGATACTTCTCTAGGAGGACGTCGTCCGATTCGGCAACGGCTTCTGTAAGGGATTCACTCATCTCTTCCGCCTTAGACTTGTCATCTCCTGTGAGCTTGTCTATGCCTTCTTTTGTAAATAGGTTGACAATCCCGCTTAAAGAAGAACCCTTACCCATGGGGCAATCAACTACAGCGAGGCCCTTCTTTAGCTTGTTCTTGACCGACTCGACACATTTTGCAAAATCGGCATCGTCGTTATCCATCTTATTTATAAATATTATGCAGGGTATATCCTCTTTCGATATTATCTTTATCATAGCCTCTGTACCCACCTCTACTCCGGCAGCCGCGTCGACTACAAGGATCGCGGACTCTGCAGCGCGCAACCCGCCGCGCACTTCACCCTGGAAATCCGAGAATCCCGGGGTATCTATGATATTTATCTTTACGTTATTGTGCACCAGGTGCATTATAGAGGAGTTAATGCTCGCCTGCCTCTCCTTTTCATCATCGTTATAATCGGATACTGTTGTCTTCTCCTGTATGCTGCCGGGCTTGGCGATCGCCCCGCCATTATAGAGCAGATACTCCGCAAGCATCGTCTTGCCGCTATGCGCGTGCCCTAACAGAATTACATTCCTGATATTTTGTGTCGTGAATTCTGCCAACGCTGCACCCCCTGACTATTTATATGTTAATCTCATGATAATATCATTTTACTATATAATAAATCAATATTTTTGTCAACTACGAAGAGCTCGATTCTCTCTTCCGGAAGATATTCTTCAGTTGGCTTGCCAATTTTATCATGTCGAGAGGTTTCTCTATATATTCATCCGCCCCCAACTCCAGGCCTATGTTCCTATCCCACTGTTGCGTCATTCCCGAAAGTATGACGACAGGGATATCTTTTGTCTTTTCATCATCTTTGATGATCTTTAAAAGGTCTCTGCCGTCTAATTTCGGCAGTATCAGATCGAGCAAGACAAGGTCAGGCTTTTGAGACCTTATCTTCTCTAAACCTTCCTCCCCATCATAGGCGATATAGATCTCATAGCCTTCTCTTTTAAGGCGTATCGCGAGGATCTCTGCCATCGCCTTCTCATCTTCTATTATCAGTACGCGCCTTATCTTTTCTCCGGGACACATTATGGCTCCTTATCTTTTGTTGTTTCGTATATAACATTATAGGCCTTACCGTCTCTTTTTTCAAGATAAATAGTGCCCGTTATTGGCGGGATACATATCTATAGGTATATATAAAGAACATTGCCTATCTATATGTGTTTAAAAAATATACAGCACATATGGCCTGTGTCATATACCGTCATATATTGACAGGTATAGTACATGCTTATTGAATAGGTTTAAAAACAGATGGGCGGTCTTTGGTTTTAACCAATAACCGCCCATTTAATTGTCTCTATATCTTGGTCGGATCTCTTTAACTCTTTAAAAGACCGCAATTGCGAAAAACAACGCACGCAATAGCCATGATCCCTATCGAAAAGGCCAATAGCCCCATAAATCGCGTATTCCTTATCTCTTTCTCCATATCTATAGGCTCGAGCCGCCAATTAAACCGCTTATAGATAGCTATCTGTATATCTATGACCTTCTTTGGCTTCCAAGCAATAAGGCCACCGAAAACGATCACGAAGACAGCCAGTGAAAGCTGCCAGCAGAAGAGGCATATACTGCCTCCTGCGCATGTACATCCATTACAAAATTGCAAAATAATCCCCCCGGAAGAATGGAATAGTGTCTTTTTTATATATTCTGTTTAGCCGTCTCTTCTTTGATTATCTGATCGATATAACGATCCGCCTCTACCATATCATCAAAGATATCGACTGTGGGCAGGATCTTCATGGCGTCTCTGTATCGAGGGACCCTTTCAACTCCACAACATACGCGTAGTCCTTCTTCTTGATTATCCTAATATCGAGAGCCATTTATACATCCTCCTTTTTCTTTGGTA
>JAZFTF010000061.1:0-6440 GCA_036446495.1 Candidatus Omnitrophota bacterium
TTACCCTGTCGCCATTTCTTATATTCTTTACATCTTTTACGATCTCACCCGATGGCACCCGCGCTGTAATGCTATAGCCTCTCGCAAGAACCGCGAACGGGCTTAAGCTCTCGAGTTTTCCGATGAGATTCCTGAAGATGCTTTCACGCATCTTCAGTATATGGTCGATGCGAAGAGACGCGCCCTTTACAAGATCATCTATCTCCTGCGCAAGCTGTTCTATTGCATTAAAAGGCTGCTTAAAGACATAGCTCTCTTTAAGGTGTTTGAGTTTTGACTCACGCGCCTCTACCAAACCGGTAAGGGCGTTCTTGAGCCTCAAGCGCGCGCTGTCTATCTTCTGCACAAGGTCCTCTTTTCTAGGAATGACGCGCTCCGCGGCAGACGACGGCGTAGCGGCCCTTAGATCTGCCACGAAGTCCGATATCGTAAAATCCACTTCGTGGCCTACCGCGCTTATTATCGGGATCTTTGAGGTGTATATAGCGCGGGCTACGCATTCTTCGTTAAAAGCCCATAGGTCTTCGAGGCTGCCACCGCCACGACCTACTATTATCACATCTACATCCTTGTATCTATTAAAATCCTCTATCGCTTCCGCTATCTCAAGCTCTGAGCCCTTGCCCTGTACCCGCACAGGCCTTATTAAAACATCGACGTTTTGGAATCGTTGCCTCGTGACCTTCAAGATATCTCTTACGGCCGCGCCTGTGGGTGAAGTAACCACCCCTATGCTGTGCGGAAGATAAGGGATCTCTCTTTTGCGAGATTCGTCGAACAGCCCTTCTATTCTTAGACGCTCTTTTAACTGCTCGAACGCCAACTGGAGCGCCCCCAGCCCCTTTGGCTCCATCTTTTCTACGTAGAGCTGGTACTGTCCTCTCTTGTCGTATACGCTTACCCTGCCGTAACAGAGGACCTTCTGGCCATTCCCTACACTGAACTTCAGTTTTTGATTAAGGTTCTTAAAGAAGACGCAGCTCAGAACGCTCCCTTCGTCTTTTACGCTAAAATACATATGGCCGGATGTATGTTTTATATGGTTGGAGATCTCTCCCTCTACCCAGACCTTGGGAAACGTCTCTTCCAGGACAACCCTTATATACCGATTAAGTTCTGTTACTGTGTATACGTGTTGTTGCATGCCGACTTCTGTCAATCTACTCTCCTTTTAAATATTTATCTATCGATACGACCGCCTTCTTCGCGGAACCCATGGCCCATATCACGGTGGCCTCTCCGGGTACTATATCCCCTCCGGCAAATACATCGGGCATCGAGGTGGCGCCTGTTTCATCAACATCGATCTTACCTCTCTTTGTCAGCTTAAGCTCAGGCACCGTAGAAAGAAGGAGCGGGTTTGGCCCCTGCCCTATCGCCGAGATCAGCGTATCCAGCTTCATCATAAATTCCGAGCCCTCTATGGGGACGGGCCTTCTCCTGCCGGAATCGTCGGGCTCTCCGAGCGAGTTCTTTATGCATTTGACCCCATTTATCCATCCGTCTCTCCCCAGCGCGCGCGTAGGGTTTGTGAGAAGCTCAAACTTTATCCCTTCTTCCTTTGCATTCTCTATCTCTTCGATCCTGGCCGGCATCTCATCCTCGGTCCTTCTATAAATGATCACTACCTCTTTGGCGCCGAGCCTCTTCGCGCATCTAGCCGAATCCATCGCAACATTGCCTCCGCCTACAACTCCGACTCTCTCCCCAACATTGATCGGGGTATCGTATTCCGGAAAGAGGTAAGCCTTCATAAGATTGGTCCTGGTAAGAAACTCATTGGCTGAATAGACACCGTTTAGGTTCTCACCTGCTATCCCCATAAAATATGGGAGCCCCGCCCCGCTTCCTATAAAGAAGGCCTTGAAGCCTTCCTTTCTTAGATCATCAAGGGTGACTGTCCGGCCTACTATTACATTCGTCTCCACGGTAACGCCGAGGCCACGGATGTAATCGACCTCGTACTCCACTATATTCTTTGGGAGCCTGAATTCAGGTATGCCATAAACCAGCACACCCCCTGCTTTATGGAAGGCCTCAAAAAGTGTGACATCATAACCCATCTTGGCCAGATCCGCGCTCGCTGTCAGGCCCGAAGGGCCTGAACCTATCACCGCCACTTTCGGTTTGCGGTTTTCGGTTTTCGCGCCTGCGGGCCGCTGACCGTGGACCGTTGACTATTTCTTATCCCCCAATCAGCCACGAAGCGCTCGATATGGCCGATGCCGATCGGCCTTCCTTTCTTGAATAGCACGCAAGCCTTTTCGCACTGGTCTTCCTGGGGGCACACCCTGCCGCATATCGCCGGGAGGTTGTTCTTCTCTTTTATAAGCCTTAGGGCCTCACCATACTTCTTCTCTTTTACATGCTTTATAAAACCCGCAATATCTATATCAACGGGGCATCCTATGACACACTTGGCCTTTTTGCAGTCAAGACAGCCGTTGGCCTCTTTAAGGACTTCTTCTTCGGAGAGCCCCAAGGCAACCTCGCTAAAATTATTTATCCTCTCTTTGGGAGACTGTTTGTTCACCCAGCACCTTCTTTTATGTCAGTACTTCTTAACCCAGCACCTTTTCTCTTGTTATTAGATTAGAGAAAAGGTGCTGGGTTCATCTCTTTTTACACGCGCACGGAGGTTTTTCGAAATTCTCCAGTGACAACTTCTCTTCCCGCCTAAAACGCTTCTGGCGCTCCATGAATTCCTTGAAGTCCACTTTGTGCCCGTCAAATTCGGGTCCATCCACACAGCTAAACTTCGTCTCGCCGCCCACCATGACCCTGCATGTGCCGCACATGCCTGTGGCATCCACCATATTAGCGTCGAGCGATACTATGGTCTTTAGATCAAACTCTTTCGTAACGAGCGAGGTATGCTGCATCATGATGTCCGGCCCTACGCAATAGGCAAGGTCAAACCGCTCTTTTTCTAAGAGCCTTCGAAGCGGCGCAGTCACAACACCTTTTTCACCGCAGGACCCGTCGTCTGTCACAGGAAATAGCCTATCTGTAAGTGCATTTAATTCGTCCTCAAGTATAAGGAGCTCCTTTGACCTTGCGCCGATGATGATAACAAGCTCGTTGCCCATCTCTTTAGAATGTCTGGCTATCGGGACAAGCTCAGCTATGCCGACACCACCACCTATCATCACTATCTTTCCCATCTTCTCTACCCCGGTCGGCCGTCCCAATGGGCCCGATATATTCTCCAAGACGTCGCCGGCGTTCAGGCATGCCAAAGACTTGGTGGTCTTGCCGGTCTCCTGGAATATTATGGAAATAGTACCTATTTTGACGTTATGATCGTATATGGTGAGGGGGATCCTTTCGCCTTTATCGCGGACCATTATCATGACGAATTGTCCGGGCTTCGCGTTTTTGGCTACGCGGGGCGCCTCTATCTCCATTTTATGGATCACGGGACTTAGGCGTGATCTTTGAAGGATCTTGTACATAACTAATCGAGTCTTTCGTGAATGCGCTTTATCGCGTTTGCCATTCCCGTATTGTCGTCTATCTCTATAAGCGCGCCATTAAGCTGGACGTCTTCGTCGGCCATCTCAAAACGCATCGGGAGTTGTGTAAGAAATCTCGCAAGTATCTGTTCCTTCTTGCGCCCGATAACAGAGTCGTGTGGACCGGTCATCCCCACATCAGTAATATAGGCCGTACCCTGGGGTAGGACCCTCTCGTCTGCGGTCTGGACGTGGGTGTGCGTCCCAATCACGGCGCTTGCCAGCCCGTCTAGATACCACCCCATCGCTATCTTCTCGCTCGTAGCCTCCGCGTGCAGATCTATGATTATGATCTTCGTCTTTTCCTTAAGCTCATCTATAGCTTGCCGCGCCATCCTAAACGGACATTCGACCGGCTCCATAAAGACCCTTCCCACCAGGTTTATAATTCCCACTAGTTTGCCTTCTTTGGACTTTATAGTGTGGTAGCCCATCCCCGGCACTCCGGGCGGGTAGTTCGCGGGCCTTAAGATGTCCGGATACTGGTCCAAGACCTCCACCATCTCTTTTCTCTTCCATATGTGATCCCCGGATGTAATAGCATCCACGCCATAACTGAAAATCTCCTTGGCGAGCCGTTCTGTTATGCCGCTTCCTCCGGCAGCATTCTCGCCGTTGGCTATGACAAAGTCCGCGCCCTCTCTCTTCTTTACCTTGGGTACAAGCTTCTCTACGGCCTTTCTTCCTGGGCTGCCGACAATATCGCCTATAAACAGTATCCTCATATTAACTCCTATAAAAACCGCTTTGGTTATCGGTGTGCGGTTTGCGTAGTATGAACCGCTAACCGAAAACCGCTAACCGCAGTTATTTAGCATACTCTATTGCACGGGTCTCGCGTATCACAGTGACCTTGATCTGCCCCGGGTAATCCATACCCTCTTCTATCTTCTTGGTAATCTCGCGGGCCAATACCACGGATTGGGCATCGTCTATCATGTTCGGCCTGACTATCACCCTTATCTCGCGGCCGGCCTGTATGGCATAGGCCTTATCGACGCCTTTAAATGCATCGGCTATCGACTCGAGCTTCTCCAACCTCTTGATGTAGGTCTCAAGCGTCTCGCGCCTGGCGCCCGGTCTCGTCGCGCTTATAGCATCCGCCGCCTGGACTAGAACAGCCAGAAGTGTCTTGGGCTCTATATCCTGGTGATGAGCCTCTATAGCATGTGCTACGCCCTCTGTCTCATTGTACTTCTTCGCGAGGTCAGAACCTATCTTCGCGTGCGTCCCTTCGACTTCGTGGCTGACCGCCTTACCTAGGTCGTGCAACAAGCCTATGCGCCTGGCGAGGTTAAAGTCTAGCCTGAGCTCGCTCGCTATAACCCCCATCAGATAAGCAACCTCTTTCGAGTGTTGGAGGACATTCTGCCCGTAACTCGTCCTATATCTCAATCTTCCCAGAAGCTTTATTATCTCCGGGTGAACATTGGGGATGCCGATATCGAAGACCGCCTTCTCGCCTTCCTCCTTTATCGTCTCCTGCATCTCTTTCTTTACCTTCTCGACCACCTCTTCTATGCGGGCGGGGTGTATCCTTCCGTCTTCTAGCAGCCTTTCTAATGCTAATCTCGCTATCTCTCTCTTGACAATATCGAAACCGGAGAGTATGACAGCTTCAGGAGTATCGTCAACGATCACATCAATGCCTGTCGCTATCTCCAGGGCCCTTATATTCCTGCCTTCGCGCCCGATTATCCTGCCTTTCATGTCATCGCTTGGCAGGTTCACGACACTCACCGTGGTCTCCACGGTATGGTCGGCGGCACATCTCTGTATAGCGAGACCTATGATCTTCCTGGCCTGCTTGTCGGCTTTCGCCTTGGCTTCGTCCTCTACGTTCTTGATCATTACTGCCGCGTCTCGCTTTACCTCTTCTTCCATTCTCTTGAGAAGGATCCTCTTGGCGTCCTCCCTGCTCAGGCCCGATATGCGCTGGAGCTTCATCCTCTCTTCGGCGAGTATCGCCTCAAGCTCTTTATGTTTTGATAAGAGCGCTTTGTCTCTCGATGCAAATAAACGCTCCTTTTCTATAAGCTCCCTCTCCCTTCGGTCGATCAAATCGACTTTCTTGTCGAGGTTTTCTTCTTTCTGGAGCAACCTCTTCTCCAACCCTGTCAGCTGGCGACGCCTGTCTTTGGTCTCGTTATCAAAATCAGACCTCATCTTGTACATAAGGTCCTTCGCCTCAAGCTCTACCTCGCGGCGCCTGTTATCCGCCTCTCTCTTGGTCTCTGCTAATATAGTCTTCGCCTTCTCTTCGGCCAACCTCACCTTTCGCTTCACGGCATATTTTCTTATCAGATAACCGAGTGAGAAGAAGAATATGCCTCCGAGAATTCCCAAACCGATATAAGTAAAATTGATACTTTGCAACATCTTGCTACCTCCTTATTTATGTTAAATCCGGGCTGCTTTAAAACTTCGCGGCGTCGGAATTCTATTATTCTCTTTTAATTGCTTATTACCTTGTCAACCGGCACGTCTTGCGGAGTAATGGGCAGGTCTTGGATGATTTGGAGATCGTACGCCAGGCCTATCTTCTTTACCCTGCGTGGTAGATCTTTAAGGAATCTATCATAGAAGCCCCTCCCCTTGCCCAGCCTGGCACCCTCTTTAGAGAATGCCACTCCCGGCACTATGACCAGGTCTATCTGGTCGTTAGGAAAAGGCTTTTCGCAGCTCGTGTCCGGCTGTAATATCCCGCAGGGCCCTTCCGCCAGATCCGCCTTGCGGTCCTTGATCCTGTGAAATCTCAAATCGTTCCCATCCATAACCGGCGCTACCACCGTCTTTCCCGACCGGAGCGCATCGTCTATAAGCGTCTCCGTATCGACTTCGCTTGCCAGAGATACATAGAAACCTATTGTCTTTGCCTCTTTAAACTCCGGCAGCGATGATAACTTCTCTTTTATGATCCTGTCC